>JAGHDE010000002.1 GCA_021160085.1 Pseudomonadota bacterium
CTTCATACCCTTCGGTGTCGTAAAACGGACCCCGTCTGATATCGAGGGGGTTGATAACGTCCATAAGCCGCAAACCGTCCGATTCACCCCAGCCGATCTGCTGCTTTCCGACCCGTAATAAGAATTTGTCACCATAGTAGCTTACATAAAACTCCCTCAGGATCTGATCAAAACTGTCATCAAACTGAAGATTCTTCCTGGATGTTTCGAACCTTCTTTCGAAGTGTCCGTGGTCACTTCGGATGGCGTAGATCAAGTCTCCCCAGAGCCGGAAAATCCCCCGCACTTCCACCTTTCGGCTTAACTCCACGTTGGTATCCAGATACCACATCTGGTAAGCGGAATGTAGACCGGTCTGATTGGTCTTGTATTCGCTGCTGCTGTTGGTGTTGAAGGCGAATTCCTGGCGGACAAAGCCCTCGATCGCCACTTCCTTGCCGAACAGGTTGTAATACTCGGCCATCGCAGGACAGGAAACGGCTAATACCATTCCTGTCACTGCCAAGCTTAACACAAAGGTCTTTAATTTTTTCATTCTTCCTCCTCCTTAAGCCCGGTTAATTAACAATTATTCCTTCCCTAAAAAACAACTTCTATTTATTTTGTTTCGCCTCCTTTCTTTTATTTAGGTGGTTTATAAATGAATTTAGGTTTTAAGCGGTAAAGCATGGCGGGATGCAGTATCAGCGCCGCCAGCATATTAAAGGACAGCAGTACGGCCAGGAGCAGGCCCATCTGCGCCTGAAATTTCAAGCCGGACATATAATACCAGGCCAGCAGGGGCAGGACCATGGGAAGCGCGGTAAAGACCACCCCTTTTGAAGCGGTGCGCGCCGTTACCTCCAGCGACTTGGCCCAGTTCCCTTCATTTAGCTTCATCTCTTCCCGCATCCGGCTAAAGATATAGAGACCAAAGTTGACGCCAATGCCCACGCCTACCGCGGATACCGGCAATGTGTTGATGGTAATGCCGATATTGGCAAAGTTCATATAAGCAAATGTTATGAGGGTGGCGAGAAGAAGGGGAATGCAGAGAATAAAACCCGCCAGAAGGGAACGGTAGGAAATGGCGCACATGATAAAGACCGCTATCAATACGTAAGCATCAACATTTCTGTGGGTTGCGGCAATCTCCTCATTCACCGCGGTTTCCATGCCGATCACCCCGCCCGCCAGCAGATACTCTCCCAGCCCTTCTACTGTTTGCGGGTAGATATCAAAAAATTTCTTCATGTTCGTACGTATCTGATCGATGGTCTTTTCGGTATGGTCCTTAAAAAACATGAGGGTGTTGGTGTTATAAAATTTCGGGTCGGCGAACCGGTCTAAATCGCCGGGCACACTTTTGGACTGGAACAGAAAGAGCATGCTGTTACATAACCCCTCCTCGTCAGGAATAAACTGCCAGAGGGGGCATCCATCGTGCATCTCCTTGTTGAGCTTGGCAACAACCCCCGAAAGACACGATGCTCCGCCATATAAATCGGGCATTTGGACCCGCATAAATCTGTCCAGTCGTTCAAACGGCTGTAATACCTTCGGACTTTTAGCCGCAAATTCCTCACATCCCCGAAAGAAGACCATGTAGTTATCGGCGCCCGCCCCTTTAAATGTCCGGTTGATATCAGCATAATCAGCATTGTAAACCGAATCCGGCCAGAGGATGGGGGAGCCGGGAGTGGGATCACCCACTGCAACCTGGGCCGTTTGCCAGATGCTGAATACATACAGAAGAGCAAAAAAACCGATAACCGCCCAGTTCCCCCTGCCAATCGCTTTCTCGGTCAGCCAGAGATTTACACCGTCCACAATGTGACGTTTTCCGGCCACGTCATGTTCCTCGTGGACCGTTTTCATAAATTTCTCTTTCGGGCTTGGAAGAATGCAACAGAGGATCGGCGTAAATATTCCGGTGAGCACAAAGATCGCCAGCATCCAGATGGTAAGGGAGATGGCCAGTTGCTGCATCAGCAGTATTTTGGCCAGGTAGCAGACCGAAAAGCCCGCCATATCGGTGAGGACGGACGAAAACCCGGGAACTAAAAGAGCGCCCATGGCCCGGGAGGCGGCCTCCGGCCGGTCTCCTTTCCAGGTATCCAGTTCTTCATAATAGCGCTGGGTCATCTGCACGGATTGTCCCAGCGCCCGCGCCCCCACCAGAAAGGGAAGCACAAAAAGGAGAGGGCTTAAATTAACCCCCACAAATCCCATAATGCCCAGACCCCAGACCGCAGAAACAAGTGCGGTTACTATCGGAATCACCATCCCCTGCCAGATTCGAAAGAAAATAAGCAAAAGGACCATCATAATTCCGATACTGACTACAAATATTCCTATCATCTGAGGCCAGTAATTGTAAATCCAGCCTAACAGAACGGGTTTGCCGATCATGTGGAGGCTGGTATTGTCGTCTTCGTATTTTTCCTTTAACTCCGTAAAAAACTTGAAAAGATTGCTGTAATTAATACCCTCCTTGAACTCTCCGATGATGAGAGTGGCGGTTCCCTCCCCATTTACCAGCACATTAGCATACATAGGGTTGGTGAAGATGTTTTCCTTCATAAACTTAAATTCTTCCGGTGTGCTCGGGATTCTGGGCCACATGAGGCCATCCATCTCAACCCTTCCCCCGGAATAGCCCCGAATATATTTTGACTTCCGCTGGGAAATGGAAGCGGTAAGAAGCGAGTAAGCGTCGTCATGATAAACGATCGCATCAGTAATGCCTTTCACCTTTTCCAAAAACTTGGTGTTGAAAATGTCCCCCTCCTTGACCTTTGCTTCAATGAGGACAGTGCTGGCACCGCCAAACTGAGATCCAAACTCCTTGTGGAGTTTGATAAAAGGATGGCCAAAGGGAAACATATCTTCCAAAATGACGTTTACCGACATAATCGACATCCCATAAAGAAAAAGACCGGTTAAAACAACGCCGATTAATCCAAACAAAGGCCATCGAAATCTAATTGCAGTTTTTGCCCATAATGGTGCTTCTGGAGTCATCGTTTTCCTCTCATTCTTGACTGAATTCTAATATTGTATTGCCTGCCATCCCTTGCCATTGTCGGTGCTTTTAAAGACGCTGCCCCTTTCACCCACCATCCAGGCAGTTCCTCCGGTGGTGGAAGCCATACCATACAGCCAGATATAATCTATGTTTGCATCAAAAAGACTCGGCTGCCAGGTTGTTCCCCCATCCTCGGTGTAGAGTACCACTCCCTGGCCAGCAACAATGCCGTTATTCGAGTTGCAAAAGTGGACCTCATAAAATGGGATCACCTTCTTAATCCCGGTATCCGCTTTTTCCCAGGTTGCTCCCCCGTCCCCGGTATGGAGAACAAGCGAATCGATGCCTGCAAGCCAGACATTCTGACTGTCCAGAGCCTGGCAGGAAAAAAAGACATTTTCTACTCCACTATCCTGCTTGTTCCAGGTCTTGCCTCCATCCACAGTAGCTAAAATCATCCCGAATTCTCCAACCGCCCAGCCGTGCATTGGATCGGCAAAATCAATATCATATAAAATTGCATCTTCGGTAGCAATCTGAACCTTCCAGTCTTGTCCGCCATTTTCAGTATGGATAATCGTCCCCCATTCTCCTATTGCCCATCCCTTTTTCGTATCCACAAAGCAAACTCCGGTCAGAAAAATATCCTCACAGCTTTTCTGCTCGGACCAGGTTTTACCGCCATCATCAGTATGAATGATTGTATGGCCATAGCCAACCGCCCAGCCGTTGTTCTCATCAACAAAGTCTACACTGGCCAGCACTTTTTCTTTCCCGGTCTCCTGATAAACCCAGGTCTCCCCCCCGTCCCTGGTAGCGAGAACGGTTCCCCAATAACCAACCGCCCAGCCATGGGTCTCATTGACAAAATCGATACTGAAAAGGTTATCTTTTAAACGGGTTGGGCTGCCTGGTTCGGCATAAAGGAGAGAAGAAAAAGTAAAAGCAACTAAAAGGAAGGCAAAAACTGAAAAAATAATTTTTCGCTTCATACATGACTCCTTAGATAATATAGTTTTTTAAATATTCGGCATACTGCAAGGTTTGGTCTGATCGATTTCAGCGTCTGAAAAACAACCAGCCTTTCCTTGCAACCTTACCTGCCTCGGGAAAAATTCCCAGCGTGCCGGGTTTTATCTCTATAAAAATGAGTTCCTTCCTCTATTGATAAAACAATTTTAAATTAATAGCAAATGGGGTTGCTTTGTCAACATCTTTTTTGATCTTTTTTGTTTTTTTGTAAAAATGGTGAAATTTGCATAATAATTGTAAAAAATTCAAAAGTTCTCTGTCAATAGAAATTTCATCTTCCCCTGCGCAATGAGTGCCGGAGGTCGGAATCGAACCGACATGGACGCAAGGTCCGGGGGATTTTGAGTCCCCTGCGTCTACCAGTTTCACCACTCCGGCTTAATACTGTTTTTATAAATTTCTTCTCCCGATTTGTCAATTGTAAATTTTTGAACTTCTCTTACTCCTGGCATCAGGATTGGTTGGCAGATAGAGACAAAAGGTTTCTAATCCAGGTCTCGGTCAAGGCTTCGATATTGAATGGCTTCAGCAACGCCGGAAGCCTGGATAGATTCTTCTCCCGCCAAATCTGCTATTGTTCGGGATACTTTAAGAACACGGGTATATGCTCGAGCGCTCAATCCTAATTTATCGATAGCCATTTCCAAAAGACGCTTAGAATCTCCGCCAATCTGGCAATACTTCTTTATATGACGGGAATGCATCTGTGCATTACAATGAATTTTAGTGTTAAGCAACCGCTCCCTTTGAATACAACGGGCGCTTTTAACCCGTTCCCCAATGTTATGGGAGGATTCTCCGGAAGAGTCTTGAGACAGTTCTTTATACTTCACTGCCGGAACTTCTATATGAATATCGATCCGGTCAAGAAGGGGTCCGGAAATTCTGGATCTGTATCGCTGGATCTGAGGAAGAGTGCAGACACACTGCCGATGGGGGTCTCCAAAGAAACCACAGGGACAGGGGTTCATGGCGGCAATCAGCATAAACCGGGCCGGAAAAGTAAGGGAAGTGGAGGCCCGGGCAATGGTTACGGTTCCATCCTCAATGGGCTGTCGCATGACCTCAAGAACATTCTTTCGAAATTCAGGAAGCTCATCGAGAAACAAGACTCCATTGTGTGAAAGGCTAACTTCTCCGGGTTTCGGGATGGACCCTCCCCCGATTAAACCAGCATCAGAAATTGTATGGTGAGGTGCTCGAAAAGGGCGGTTTGTTATAAGAAAATGGTTATTGCCCAACAGGCCAAGCACACTGTGAATTTTTGTGGCTTCTAAGGATTCTTCCAAAGTCATCGGTGGAAGAATGGTTTGGAGACGTCTGGCCAGCATGGTCTTTCCGGATCCGGGAGGTCCTACCATGATGATATTATGTCCACCCGCCGCAGCTATTTCCAGAGCTCTTTTAACATGTTCCTGTCCTTTAACCTCATTGAAATCTTTCAGGTGTTTCTCGTCTTGATCAAAAAGGGCTTTAAGATCAACCCGGGCCGGAGTTATCGAGATGTTATCATTAAAAAAATCTACTACTTCTCCCAGGTCCCTGACCCCGATAACCTCTATGTCCTGCACCACCGCAGCCTCAGGAGCATTTTCCACGGGAAGAACTATTCCCTTTGCCTTTTGATGCCGGGCAGCTAACGCCATGGGCAAACTACCCCTGATTGGCTTTACCCGGCCATCCAGAGAAAGCTCTCCTAATATAAAATAGTCTTTTAAATCTTTTAAACTGTTGGGTTTTATGCTTCCCGATGCTGATAAAATGCCAGCGGCAATGGGGAGATCAAACGTTGACCCCTCCTTTTTAATATCAGCAGGGGCTAAATTAACGGTTATTTTGCGGGCGGGGTATTCATATCCTGAATTTTTAATAGCCGACTTGACCCTGTCTTTGCTTTCCTTAACTGCTCCTTCCGGCAAACCAACTGTTGAAAATGTCGGCAGCCCCCGGGTAATATCTACTTCCACCTCAACCTGATAGGCATCAATGCCAAGAACAGCCGCGCTCAACACTCGAGAAAGCATATAGTGCATTAACCTCCAGGGAAAAGATCAGGATCATTGTCCATTGTTTATAGTTATCACATATCCTGAATTTCGCAAGCACATTTTTAACCCCGAAAACGGGCTTTTTTGTCAACAAGCCAAAGAAACAAAAAAAGAGACTTTGCAAAACAAGTCATTTTTCAGATGAATTATTAATATTTTTTCTTTACAATGAACTATTTTTAATTTTAAATATAAGTTTAGATTGTAAAAAAAATAGAAAATAAGAAAGGCTGATTCAATAAATCTGCTAAAATGATGACAAAAACAAAGCTGAAATATTTTAAAAATTTCCTTCAAAAACAGTTGGATGATCTTTTATATGAGGTGGGTGGCACCGTTAAAGACATGAGCAAGAAAGAAGAACCGTTTCCCGATCCGGTTGATCGGGCTTCGCTCGAATCCGATAGAAATTTTCTCCTTCGGATAAGGGATCGCGA
>JAGHDE010000182.1 GCA_021160085.1 Pseudomonadota bacterium
CCACCGAGCCCCATAAAATAATCGATACCGTCATTGATCGCTGTCAACGTTATGATTTCAAAAAAATACCTCCTCTCCTCCTCCACCAACATCTTCAGCATATTGCAAACGAAGAGAAAATAAGGATAAGCTCTGATTCTCTTCAGCTCATTGCCCGGGAATCAGAAGGTAGTCTGAGAGATGCCCAGAGCATGCTGGACCAGATAGTAACGTATGCAGGAAAAGAGATAAAAGATGAAGCCATAGCAGATGTTTTGGGCGTGGTAAATATAACCAGTTTGTTTGAAATATCTTCGGCAGTGGTAAAGGGAGATCTTGAGAAATTTATGGGGGCAATTGAAACTGTTTTTGACCACGGAATCGACATTCGACAATTTTACCGTGGACTCATTGAACATTTTCGTAATTTAATGCTGGCCAAGCTGAGCACCAACGCTCAACTTTTCCCTGATCTTCAACAAAACGAGTTTGAACAGTTAGCTCATCATTCCAAAGATGTCAGCTTGGAAAAACTTCAAACTTTTCTTAAGGTTCTCATTGATGGAGAAGGATATATTTATCGATCTCGTCTGCCTCGAATTGTACTGGAAGCAATCCTGCTTAGGATGGCTACCATTCCTTCAGCGTCTTCTCTCAAAGAAATCCTGGATAAGTTGACTGTTTTTCAAGAAAAACTGACGGGGGAAGCATCCTTGTCTCAAGACCCCTCCAGCAATTCTCTATCCGGCCGGGATTTATCTGAATGCAACGAACCGGTTAAAAAATATGGGGAAATGATGGAAACCGGGAAAACCTCAGAAAATCCGATTCATTCTTCTTCATCCGCGTGTAAAGAAGGCTCTTTGGAGGAGACCTGGAAAGCTCTAATCGATTTTGTACGCAAGAAAAAACCACCATTTGCTTCTTTGCTGGATCATGGTCAACTCTTGAAAAAAGAAAAAAATACTATAGAAGCAGGTTTTCCGAAAAACTTTATTTTTCTGGAGAGTCTCCAAAAGAAGAGTAAAAGAGACGAACTAAGCAAGATTTGTGAGGAGTTTTTTGGCTCCAAAACCATGGTCAAAATTTCTGTTCTTGCGCCTTCTCTCGACTCCCCCTATAATCAAAAATCTACGCTCAGCAGCAATAAACAAACCGATAAGATCAGAGAAGAAGCCCGGGCTCACCCCCTGGTTAAAGAAACGCTCTCTGTTTTTGGAGGAGGCATAACTAAAATAAAGGTGCTTGATCAATAATGCATAAATAATATTCTCAGGAGGGAACTATGGCAGCTAAAGGAATTGGGGAAATTATGAAGCAGGCTCAAAAGCTTCAGTCTCAGATGGCAAAAATTCAGGAAGAGATGGCTCTAAAAACGATCGAAGGTTCTGCCGGGGGCGGAATGGTCACAGTAGTGGCCAATGGAAAACAGGAAATTGTTAGCGTAAGGATCGATTCTGAAGTAGTAAATCCTAATGATATCGATATGTTGCAGGATTTGGTCCAAGCCGCAGTTAACGATGCCATTAAGAAATCTCAGGAGCTGGTATCAAGCGAGATGAGCAAGGTTACGGGCGGGCTTGGTCTTAATATTCCCGGTCTTCCTTTTTAAAAAATCGAGGCGCCCTCTCATGCTTTCAAATACCATCAACCACCTTATCCGGGAATTGTCAAAACTCCCCAGCATCGGTGAAAAAACCGCCATGAGGATGGCATATCATCTTATTGCCCTTCCCAAATCCCAGGTTCAATCACTGGCTCAGAGCATCATGGATGTGAAAGATAAAGTCACCCTTTGCTCTGTCTGTTTTAATATTACTGATATCAATCCCTGCTCTATTTGTCAGGGAGATCGGGGAAAATCCGATACCATCTGTGTGGTTGAAACCCCCGCCCATCTGGCGGCATTGGAACGAACGGGAAAATTCAAAGGAACGTACCATGTTCTCCATGGGGTTATCTCTCCTCTTCGCAACATCTCCCCGGAAAATTTGAAGATGAAAGAACTGATAAAACGACGCCAATATAATAAAATCAAAGAGGTTATCCTGGCAACCAACCCCACCCGCGAGGGGGAAACCACCGCTATCTATCTGGCCAAACTTATAAAGCCTCTTTCCATCAAAGTAACTCGTTTAGCTCAAGGCATTCCCCGGGGAGGAGAAATTGAATATCTCGATGAATCAACCCTCCAATCATCCCTGGAAGGCCGAAGAGAATTATAGCTTTTCCTTAAACCAATTTTTTATGAAATAATTCTTGACATTCAGCGTAAAAATGAATAGAAATTAGCTTTATTTTAAATTTATGATGTTCAGGAGCAGATAACATGATTGAAGTTCGCTTGCATGGTCGGGGTGGTCAGGGAGCGGTCACATCAGCCGAATTATTGGCTCTGGCTGCCATTAATGAAGGAAAATACGCCCAGGCCTTCCCCAGTTTTGGGCCGGAAAGGCGCGGCGCACCGGTAATAGCCTTCTGTCGAATCGATGATAAACCAATTCGGATTCGATCTGCTATCTATAAGCCGGACTTAGTTCTGGTTCTCGATCCGGGCATCCTCCGGCTTGTAAATGTTACCTCCGGTCTTAAGGAGGATGGGATTCTAATTGCTAACACAAAATACTCAGGCAAGGAACTGAGGAAGGAATTGGGGATTAAACACCCCCTGGCTACTGTAAATGCCACCCATATAGCTATGGAAGAACTGGGGCTTCCCATAACCAATACCACCATGCTCGGTTCCCTTCTTAAAGCTCGGGAAATTATCCCTTTCGATTCTCTTATCGATCCACTCAAGAAAAGATTTGGGCGAATCGCCGAAAAAAACATCAAAGTATTTACCAGAGCATACCAAGAGACCGAACTAACCAGATAAAAAGGAGACGATCATTGGTAAAATCAGAAGAAGAACTTAGCTGGAAAGACCTGGAGGTGGGATGTGTAGTAAATGAAGCAGGTAATGCCAGTCAATACAAAACCGGAGACTGGCGATCTATGCGGCCGATTTGGGATACGGCAAAATGCATCCGTTGCGGTGTCTGTTATATTTTTTGCCCGGACATGGCTATCCGCAAAACCGATGAAGGGTATTTTGAAGCTGATCTTTACTATTGTAAAGGATGTGGAATCTGCGCTCAGGAATGTATCACCAGTTGTATAACCATGGTTGAGGAGGAAGAATAATGGGTGAAAGAGTCGGAATAGAAGTTTCAATAGCCGCGGCCGAGGCTGTCAAAATGGCCAATACAGATGTTATTGCCGCCTATCCCATTACACCTCAGACCCATATCGTGGAACATTTATCAGAATTAGTAGCCGATGGCGAGCTGGATGCTGAATTTATTCCGGTAGAGTCCGAGCACTCTGCCATGAGCGTCTGTTGCGGATCCTCTGCGGTTGGGGCAAGAACCTTTACCTGTACCAGTTCCCAGGGACTGGCATTAATGAACGAAATCGTCTTTATTGCTCCTTCCCTGAGGCTTCCCATTGTCATGATTCTGGCAAATCGTTCCATGTCCGGACCGTTAAGCATTTGGAATGACCATACTGATGTCATGTCAATTCGTGACTGTGGCTGGATTCAAATCTTTACTGAAAACGGCCAGGAGGTTTTTGACCACGTTATGTTTGCTTTCCGGGTGGCGGAAAATTCCTCGGTATCACTACCCGTCATTGTCAATCTGGACGGTTTTGTTCTTACCCATGTAATAGAACCGATAGAATTCTGGGATAAGGAAACGGTTAAACAATACCTCCCCGATTTCAAACCGGTTAATCAGCTTCATCCGGATAACCCGGTCACCATGGGAGCCTTTGGCCTGCCGAGCATCTTTACCGAGGCAAAAAAGGCCCAAGATGAAGCTCTCATAAATTCTAAATCCGAGATTTTAAAGGCCTGGAAAGAGATGGGTGATCTGGTGGGCCGATACTACAAACCGGTTGAAACCTATCAATTAGATGGATCTGAGACTGTTTTTCTTACCATTGGAAGTTTTGGAGAAACCGTCTCCGTTGCTGTTGATGAGCTTCGAGCCCAGGGTAAATCCGTGGGTCAGGTTAAGTTAAGGCTCTGGCGTCCCTTTCCCTTTGACGAATTTCGAGAGGCTGTCCGAGGGGTTAAAAGAATTATTGTCATCGATCGGGCGATCTCCTACGGAGGCCCGGGAGGTCCGGTGGCAAGCGAGATTCGTTCCGTCCTCTACCAGGAAGAAAACATGCCTGTCATTACTAACTTCCTTTGTGGGTTTGCCGGTCGAGATGTAACCTCAGACGATTATATCAGCATGTATGAAAAAACTGAACAGATGGCTAAAGGCAAGGTGACACAAGAGGACTACATAATTTACGGAGTTAGAGAATAATGGAACAATTTAATGTTTATGCAAGCCGCCTTATAACCAAAAAGGAGCATTTTACTCCCGGCCATCGCGCTTGTCAGGGTTGTGCCGAGGCATTAGCCGTAAGGATGGTGGCTAAAGCACTGGGAAAGAATGTCATCGTTGCCAGCGCTACCGGTTGTATGGAAATAATTTCTTCTCCGTTGCCTTTTACCAACTGGAAGGTTCCCTGGATACACGTTGCCTTTGAGAATGCTGCTGCCGTTGCCAGCGGCGCTGAGGCCGGAACCAAGGCTCTCATTCGAAAAGGCAAACTTGTTGATAAAGGAACGGTATTTCTGGGGATGGGCGGTGATGGCGCTACCAGTGACATCGGACTTCAGGCCTTATCCGGTGCCTTTGAGAGAGGACATAATTTCCTGTATGTATGCTATGATAATGAAGCCTATATGAACACAGGAATCCAGCGTTCCTCGGCAACCCCTTTTGGAGCCGCCACCACAACCTCACCAGCGGGAAAACAGATACCCGGTCAGGTCACCTGGAAAAAGAACATGCCCGAAATTGCCGTTGCCCACAACATTCCCTATGTGGCCACCGCATGTTCCAGTTATCCTTTTGATCTTATTCAAAAGGTCAAAAAAGCAGCCAGTATTAAAGGCCCGGCCTATGTCCATATCCTCTCAATTTGTCCTACCGGGTGGCGTATTCCTGCTGATAAGGCGATCTGGATCGGCCGGCGGGCAGTCGAAACTGGCGTATTTCCTTTGTACGAGGTGGAGAATGGAAAATACCGGATAACTGTTGATGTTCCAGAATTAAGACCGGTTGAGGATTATTTGAAGCCTCAGGGAAGATTTCGTCATTTGACCCCTGAGCTGATTGAAAAAATACAAACAAGAGTAACCAAGGAATATAACAACCTTAAAACCAAAACGAAACTTGAAACTTGATTAATCAGCATCAAGTTTTCGAGTTCCAGTGTGCCGCAAGGAAAAAATAATGGAAACAAAAGTAAAAGCCATCATTCAGAAATACGATGCCGATAAGGGATTCCTGGTTCCTATCCTCCAGGATGTGCAAAGAGAATTTAATTATCTTCCCCGGGAAGCGCTCGATTTTGTCAGTGTTCATCTCGACGTTCCCACCAGTCGGCTTTATGAGTTAGCTACCTTTTATAGGGCATTCAGCCTTGATCCCAGGGGGAAACACGAGCTGAGCCTCTGTCTCGGAACCGCCTGTCATGTCCGGGGCGCCCCGCTGATTCAGGATAACATCGAACGAATACTGGGAATAAAGGCGGGTGAGACCTCCTCTGACCTGGAATTTACTTTTGAAACCGTCAACTGTGTGGGAGCCTGTGCATTAGGGCCCATCCTGGTGGTGGATGGCGAGTACAATGGCAATATTAGCATCACTAAGTCAAACAAAATCCTGAAAAAATTAGGCAAAAAGGTAAAAATTGATGAAGAAGATTAAATCAGCTGAAGAACTGGAGCAATTTCGAAGCAAAATTCAGGCGGGACGTGATCCGAACAACCCCTGCATTGCAATCTGTGCCGGCACAGGGTGCCTTGCACTCGGATCCGATAAGATAATCGCTGCTTTCAAAAAGGAAATCAGCAAGCAAAATCTCGACGCAAAGGTCACGACGATACGGGAGACCGGTTGTCCCGGCTTTTGCGAACAGGGACCTATTGTCGTCATTTATCCGGAAGAGATCTGTTATTTACGGGTAACCGTCAAGGATGTTCCGGAAATTATTTCGAAAACCATCATTAACAAAGAAGTCATAGAGCGGCTTGTTTACACTGATCCTGCGAGCGGTGAAAAAATCATCAAAGATTCAGAAATACCTTTTTATAAAAAACAGGAACGGCTCATTATCGGCAATAACATTAATATTGACCCCAAGAGCATTGAAGATTATATCGCCATCGATGGATACTCAGCTTTATCCAAGGTATTAGTTCAAAAAAGTCCGGAAAAAGTTATAGAAGAAGTCAAAAACGCAAAACTGAGGGGCCGGGGTGGCGGCGGTTTTGATACTGGATGGAAA
>JAGHDE010000014.1 GCA_021160085.1 Pseudomonadota bacterium
AGATAGAGAGGGAAAAGATAAGCATTTGCGTTAGCCGTTTCCATAATATGTAAATCGACTAAACTATTTGATACCCAAGTATGATTAATTTTTTCGATTCTTATCTGTCTGTTTGTAATTAATCCCAAATTCTCCTGCATCATGTGGCGCATGACTTCTTTACGAGATCGTTCAATAACTTCATCATGATAAAAAATCCATTGGAGATCAAAGGGCCGGTATAAAATATTTGTTATTGAATCTCTCCAGTTTTCGTCCTTTCTTACTTTCCCTCTCGCAGTTTTTAATTTCCAGTTTGATTTATCTTTCAAGTTAAAGGTCTGTCTGACAAGTTCATCCGGCATTTTTTCATCACAGAACATTCTGACCCTGCGTTCGAGTTCTTTTTTATCAGAATCTATCACAAACTTGTCCCTTGATGTTACAATACCAACGCTGTTCACTGGGAACAGTTCGGTTATTTTCAGGTATTTTTCGTAAGCTTCTAAAAGCTTCTCATCCCTCGGAATAAAGAGGTAAAACTCTGATTTCGGCGACAACTTTTCCCATTTGGTTGTTGCCAGGTCATTTTTCAAAAGCCAGTCATATTTCTTCTCTCTCAATCCCCAAACATCTGAATGATATACTCTGCCTACTTTTCTCTCTCCTTTCTTTTTTATAAAAATGGCGATGGCCACCCCCTGCTGAATGTCAAAGACATTCTCGTCTTTGGAACCATCGGGACACTTCTCTTTCTTTTTAGTGCTTCCGTGAATGTCCAGTATATAAATTTCATTGAAACTGTTCATCAGGGACTGGCGCATACCCCGGAAGGTAGGATTGTCAAGGTAGCTGTGGTTGGTGATAAACCCCAAAACCCCTTCGCCCGCCTGATCAATCTTCCACTGGGCAAAGCGGATAAACTTCACATAATCATCCTGCAGCCACTTGGGATTTTTCTCACCAAGAGGTTTGCCGTCAACTTGATAGTAATCTTTAATCTCCTTTGATATCCATTCACCAACATTTGCCGAATGCCCTGAATAGGGAGGATTGCCGAGTATCACCAGAACGGGTTGTTTTTTCTTAACCTTCTCTGCCAGATGGGATTCTTCCGAAAGGGAAGCCATGCCGGGAAGATCTGTCTGGCCAATCACATCCATCTCCAGGGTATTAGTGAGATAGAGTTTGAACCGGTCATCTTTCCGGAGCCGGTAGCCCAGCTCTTCCAGAAGGAAGGACATCTTTAAATGACCTACTGCATAAGGAGCCATCATCAACTCCAGCGCGTAGAAATTTTTGAGAACATGCTCCTTGATGAAATTTTCCTTTCCCCCTTCTCCGTATTTGGAAACAAATTCATTCACACCTAATTTAGCTGACTCAGCTAAAAAGGTGAGTGTTCCCGCGGCCGGGTCTAAAACAGTGACCGACTCTTCGGCAAATCCGTCTCTCCTGTTGAAATGTTTTTTCAAAATGGCGTGCAAAGAACGGACGATATAGGAAACAACCGCTTCCGGAGTATAATAAACGCCCCGCTTTTCTCTCGTCTTCGGATCGTATTCAGCCAAAAAAGTTTCATAGAAATGGACAACCGGGTCTTTGCCCCGGCCTTCGTGAAAATATTTATGAAGTATCTCGTTTACATCAGTAACCGCGAGGACTTCGGAGATGTCATCAATAATCCATCCCATCGGTTTTGGCAGATCTCCCAGGGAAATAAATTTGAAGACATCCCGCAATATTCCAATGGTGCGGGGAATGTAGTCAAAAGCAAGCTTCCGGTTAAATTCATTTTCCGAACGGGTGCGGGCGGCAAAAAGCCCGTAGGTAATGGTCTGGGAGTAAAGATCAGCAAAATCTTCCTTGGTAAGGCCGCTTATGAGATACCGCCGGAACGCCTCGTAAAAGCCCAAGATAAAACCCTTTCCTTTATCTTGTTCTTTTAACTCCTCGGTAATCACTTCATCCCTTAGAAAACGGGTCCTCTTTGCCAGCTCGGTTGCCAGGTTTTTTGCGTTGTAAACTTTGGGGAGTAAAAAGGAAAAGAATTTTTCAAGGAGATCAAGAAACTCCGGCTCCTTTTCTACCGGCGGGATTGTTTTAAGTCTGTGGATAATGAAAGGCCGGGCTATCTGAACTTTATCAATTAAAGCGCCATTGCGATAAAGCCTGAATTCGGTGAAGTTGGTTAAAATAAGATTGGGAAAGGTATGGCGATAGCGTTTTAACTGCTCTGATTCTTCTATCAAATCTAAATTATCATTTGTCGGGGCTTTGGCTTCAATGTAGCCGACAATGTGCTGCTTCCCATCCCAGATTCTGAAGTCCGGATTGCCGGCTTCGGTTTTTTTGGGAAGGGTTGTAATTTGAATTTTTCTTTTGGGAACCGATTCTGAATATTCATTGAGTAATCCCTCAAGAGTAGAGTAATAACTTTCTTCCCGGGCATCTCCTCGTTTAGTAACTTCATATATCTTTTTTAAATATGATTTCAGCATTTTTCTTCCTTGCCGGGTCTAAGCGCCCTTCCCCCTTTTCATACATAGGAAGCTTTGATTGTATTTTTCTATTAGTCCCTCATCCGCAAAGCTGAAATGTCTGTTGTCTCCGATAATAACATGATCCAGCACCTTAATCTGCATGGTGTTTGCGGCAAAAGTGAGGTCTTTGGTTATTTCTCTGTCAGTCTGGGAAGGGGCCGGATCTCCCGAAGGATGGTTATGGGCAAAGATGAGACTGAGGGCATTGTTTCTAATGGCACTCCTTATGATTTCACGAGGATAAACCGGTGAGGTATTTAATGTTCCTTCAAACAGGTCTTCAACGCTGATGATCTGATTCTTTCCGTCTAAAAAAATAACCTTGAAGACTTCCTTTTTCAGATCTCGCATAGAGTGATAAAGAT
>JAGHDE010000121.1 GCA_021160085.1 Pseudomonadota bacterium
ACATCTGAGAAGTGTATGATTCCTTTTTCATCTACATATCTGTAAATATCAGCAAACGCATTATAACAAGTGAAAAATATTGGCAAAAGAACCATTATGTATATTAGATTTTTTAAATAATACATAAATTAATCAGCTTTTTTCCCCTTTATTTTATCGATGGATTTTAACTATTTTTTAAGTGTATTAGGCGTTGTTCTAATAATAGAAGGGTTCCCTTATTTTCTTTTCCCTGAGAAGTTTAAGAAGTTTTTATCGCAAATGGCTCTTTTGCCAGACTTCTACCTCCGGGCATTCGGCTTTACAGCAATGGTTTCTGGTCTGTTATTGCTTTATCTTGTCCGCAGCAGAATCAATTTCTAAACAGCATCCAGTTTTTTAATAAATAATTTTCAGCTTCTTTCCGGGCTGAAGACAATCATCCACTTCCATATCATCCATATCATTGAATTCAGCAATTTTTTCAGCCTGGTCCTTGTCTTCTAATACCTTTTCAGCTATGGAGGTAAATGTATCCCCCTCCTCGACAACATATATGCGAATACGACTTGGGTTTTCCCGAGAACCGTAAAGCAGGCCATCTAAGTGCGATATGTATTCATCTTCAAAAATGTTGCCTTGGTAAGCCGACACTTCTTCCCTGGTTACTCCTGCCTCACCACTGCTATTTTTCTGATTCAGCTTGTCTCTGGTAAGATCTAAGGCCACCATCAGTTTTGCTTTGTTCCGGGTTTCTCGTATTCTGTCAAAAGTATCAGGGTGGGTCGCAGTATACACGCTGTATCCTACCAGTCCCGAGGACATTTTGCTAAGCTGGATGAGAAAATTGCTCACCTCCATAGGATCGTATCCTGCCTTGTACATAAATTTCAATCCCATGGCGTCAGCCTGAAATTCCCGCTCCCGGCTGTAGCCCAACCTCATGGTTTGGGAAAGAGATGTCGCCACAGTAAGCATTTCCCCGGCATTGGGGCCGGCGGCCAGGGCTGCCAGGGTTACCATCTGGTATCCTAAGGCCTCGGAAAGCTGGATAGCGCTGTGACGGGCGCAAATATGACCAATTTCGTGGCCTAAAACACTGGCAAGCTGGGCTTCATTTTCAAGCTCTGCTAATAAACCGCGGGTGATAAAAACATAACCTCCCGGCAAAGCAAAAGCATTAAGGATCGGGCTATCGACAACTTGAAAATAGTACTGTAGATAGCTTCGGTCACAAACCTTAACCAGTTTTTGTCCAACTTTATTTATGTATTTCTGAAGGTAATCGTCTTCATAGATGCCGCCGAAGCTTTGAGCCACTGAATAGCTCGCATTACGTCCTAACCGGATCTCTTTTTCTTCACTAACGATATTAAATTCGCGCTTTAGCGTGGCGGGATTGACGGAACAGGCAGACAAAAGGAGTGGTATGATTATGATTCTTATTAAGGCAGGCAGAAAACTTAGCATTGTTTTCCAATTTTTTTCACAACCTGGAGCGCTTCTGACAGGTCTACACTTCCATCGTACAAAGCCCGGCCAATAATAAGCCCTTTGATACCATCTTTGGCCAGGGAAATAACATTTAAAACGTCCTCTATTGTTGCCACGCCCCCAGATGCGATAACCGGAATCGAAATCTCCCGGGCTATCATTTGGGTAGCAGACACGTTAATGCCGGTCAGCATACCATCCCGTTTGATATCAGTATATATAATGGCAGCTACGCCTTCTTTTTCGCAGCGCCGGGCAAAAGTAATCGCTGGCAAGTCAGTCTGTTCGGACCATCCTTTGATGGCAACCTTGCCTTCCCTGGCATCGATTCCCACCATAATCCGGCCGGGAAACTTTGAACACGCTTTGGAAAGAAATTCTTTTCCCTGGTATGCTATGGTCCCAAGAATAACCCGGTCTATTCCCATAGCTATATATTCTTCAATAGTCTCAAGGCTGCGAATTCCGCCTCCTAATTGTATTGGAATAGATATCCCCTGCCTTATTTTTTTAATAACTTCTTTGTTCTGAGGGACCCCCTTAAAAGCTCCATCCAAGTCTATCAGATGTAACACTTTAGCTCCCATGTTTTCCCACTCTTGAGCTACTTGCTGAGGATGATAAGAAAAAATGGTCTCTTTTTTCATTTCCCCCTGCTTCAAACGAACACAATTTCCATTTTTGAGGTCAATAGCAGGAATAATCATCACGGAATCACCATTATATTTCGCAGTCACGGCTCCAATCTCCTGATTTACTGTATATTTATATTTAGGGTAAATTAACCACCTGAGATTTCGTACATTTTAATAATAAAAAGGTGGAAAAGGATAAATCAAAGAATACCTTTTGTAGACATGACTCCCTCAATCCGGGCATCAACAGCGATGGCTTCGGCCAGAGACCTTCCAAAGGCCTTAAAAACGGCCTCAATTATATGGTGCCGATTATGCCCATAAGGCACATTAATGTGTACTGTAAAACCACCGGCAGTACTGAATGCCTGAAAAAACTCTTTAACTACTTCAACATCAAAATCGCCTATTTTCCCCTCCATTATGGGAAGATTGTAAACCAGAACAGGACGGTTAGAGATATCGATAACAACTTGAGCCAAAACCTCATCCATTGGAACAGATGAAAAACCATATCGCCGGATTCCTTCTTTGTTGTCCAGACATTGTTTGAAAGAGTCTCCCAGCAAAATTCCAATGTCTTCAACAGTGTGATGAAAATCCACTTCTACATCACCCCTGGCTTTGATCTGAAGGTCAAAAAATCCGTGCTTACACATCAACTCCAACATATGATTTAAAAAAGGAATTCCCGTATCAATCTGAAATTGTCCTTTTCCATCCAGATTTATTCGTAAAGAGATGTTCGTCTCCGAAGTTTTTCTTTTCAAAGAGATTTCCCGTGGCATATCAACTCCTCAAGGTTTTGATAAACAAACTACCCCGCAGCAAGCAAGCTGCGAGGTATCACTATGTCATTCCGGAAAAACCAAAGGGCTTATCCGAAATACAGATTTCCCCTTCCCGATCGGGGGCAGGTACAAAACCCCGATCAAGTCGAGGACCGGCTAAAATGACATTAACAAAGCAGGCTTAGGGAAATTACAACCAAAGAAATTCAAACTTCTGTTGGTTTTTATTTTCCCTTTCTGGAAGAAATTTTCTCTTTAATTTTTTCAACCGATTCCTGAACTTTTTCCTGGACCTCGGAAATTTTTTCTTTCCCGGTTCCCGCTAATTCTTCC
Organism: Pseudomonadota bacterium; assembly: GCA_021160085.1. Lineage (GTDB taxonomy): Bacteria > Desulfobacterota > WTBG01 > JAGOGO01 > JAGOGO01 > JAGHDE01. Next base: position 3,233 of record JAGHDE010000121.1, read on the forward strand.
GCTCTTGCCTTGACAGTCTCAGCTGTTTCCCGTAAACGTCCACGCGCCTCTTCTGCCTGTTCCTTTACCCTTTCCCGAGTTTCCACTCCCGCTCGGGGAGCAAAAAGCAAACCTGCTGCGGTTCCGATAAGTCCACCGGTAATAAAAGCCAGGGCAAGCGCTGCAAAACCATATTCACTGCGATCAGAACTCATCATATCACCCCCTTTCTAAACGTCTTTTAATTTATTTTATTATTACTTTCTTGAAAAAGCAAGGGGCCTTTTAAACAACCCCCTTTTTTCGCGTTCCCCGTATTTTTCGCCATGCTCCCTTCAAACTCCAGAACAGGAAGGTTCGGGCAAGTTGAGGCCCTATTCCCTTAAAAGCAAACTCGGTAGCCTTACCAGGGACATGGGTGAGCTTGTTTTTTGCCAATCCAGTAATCTCTTCGAATTCTCTAAAAACATTATCTCCCCGCTTTAGCAAAACCTTGATCTCATCATTGAGAATTGTATCCAGGCTTTCAGCAGTGATCTCCAGTTGACGAGCAGTTTTTTTTGTCTGGTTAATAAGAGGAAGCAGGGAAAGCAGGATAAACACAAAACCTCCCCCCAATATAAATACGATTATAATTAACAAAATCAGCAAAATTTGATTTTCCATTTCGCCCCGCTCCTCATGTTAGTTGATTGATTTCGCTGTTCTTTTTTTCTGAAAAACTTCCCAACCCTTAAGTAATTCTATCGCCCGATTCAAAGGAGGGTCATTATTAATTACCTCTTTTTTTGTCTCTTTGTCCTCTTTTTCATCTTCACTTTTTTCGATCTTTTCGACATCTTCGGAATTTATGATATGGTTTTCCAAGTCCTTCTCTCGCAAGAAATGGATTTTAGGAGCATCCTTTTCCAATCCCTCAATATAATCCTCCACCACAACATCCGGATCAATACCCTTGGCATGGATTGAACGACCGTTAGGTGTAAAATATCTTGCGGTGGTAAGTTTAAGACCGGATCCATCATCCAGGGGAATAATTGTCTGGACTGAACCCTTGCCAAATGTAGGAGTTCCCAAAATGAGAGCTCGAGCATGATCCTGCAGCGCTCCGGTCACAATTTCCGAACCACTGGCAGATCCGGCATTAACCAGCACAATCAAAGGATAATCATGTTTTTTCTTGTTTTGCTGGGCTTTGAACTCCATTCTTTGATCTTTTGAACGGCCTTCGGTATAAACGATCAGTCCCGAATCAATAAATTCATCCGCCATTTTCACGGCCTGCTGAAGCAATCCTCCCGGGTTATTACGCAGATCCAGGATAAGGCCCAAAAGAGAAGGAACCTTTGCTTCAATTTCACTGCAGGCCTTACGGAACTCCTTAATGGTCTGTTCCTGAAATTGAGTAACCCGGATATATCCTATTTTTTCATTCAATACTTTGAATTTTACACTTTTTATCTCAATAACATCACGCGTAATTGTAAAATCCTGCGGGCGGGTAACTCCTTCCCGCATAATACTAATTGTCACTTTGGTTCCCTTTTTCCCTCTCAGCTTTTTTACCGCATCCATGAGGGTCATATTTTTTGTAGACTCTGTCTCTATCTTCACAATCTGGTCCCCGGTTTTGATTCCAACCCGAAATGCCGGCGTGTCTTCAATAGGGGCCACTACCGTAAGGGTCCCTTCTTTAATTGTCAATTCTATCCCCAAACCCCCAAACTTCCCCTTTGTTTCAACCTGCATTTCTTTGTACAAATCAGGAGACATATAAGAAGAATGCGGATCCAGGGTTCTCAACATACCATTTATAGCCCCTTTAATAAGGGTATCAACATCAGTTTCCTCTACGTAATCCTTCTGAATTGTATAGAGAATCTCACTGAAAGTTTTGAGATTTTCATAATTTTTATCGGTTACTGCTGAGACCAGAGTACCGCTATACCCATTTATCAGATAACCAAGGATAAAAGCAGCAAAAAATAGAAACCAAGTAAACCTGCCCTTCTTAATGTTAACCATTTTTTCTCCTCATTTTCTTATCTTGAAAAAATAAATTTTTAATTCGCTTTTAACCAGTTTAACGGGTCTAACGGTTGACCATGATGTCGAATTTCAAAATAAAGGTTGGATCCTTTTAAAGAACCGGTATCACCCACAAGACCTATAGTATCACCTTTTTCAACCTGGTCGCCAACCTTATTTAAAAGGTGAGAGGCATGGCCTGAAATGGTATAATATCCTCCTCCGTGATCGATTATGACAATGTTTCCATATCCCTTGAACCAGTCAGAATAGATAACTGTGCCATCAAAAATTGCCTCTATTTCACTGCCCTCCTCAGCAACTATCTCTATTCCTTTATTAAATGAGATAGTAGAAAATTCCGGGTCTTCCTGTTTGCCAAAACCGGTTATAACCTCGCCTGCCACTGGAAAGCTGAGTTTGTTTTTATAGAATGAAAAACTTTTGGAGCCAATGGCGCCATCAACGCCTATCCCCTTCTCTAATTTTTCAATTAAGGCCTGCAACTGTCGGGATGCCTGTTCAAGTTCTTCCAGCGCTCCCAGATGAAGTTCCTTTTCCGATCTAACCCCTGCTAAAAGGGTGGATTTCTCTTTTTTATGACGAGAAATTTGTTTTCTGGTTAAACTGGTTCTTTCAGTCAGGATTTTAAGACTTTTTTCATTTTCTTTCAAGAATTGTTTATGCTGCTGGACTTTTTCTATGTTTTTGGAATATCTGTTAAT
>JAGHDE010000141.1 GCA_021160085.1 Pseudomonadota bacterium
CCGGTAGCCTATTACCACATCACTTGTCGGAAAAATGAGCAAAGGTCATAATTAGGATAAAATCTTTTTTCTTGAATTCAGGAAGGTAGAATATCCAAGGGGGCAAGTATACGTTTGGCTCTTGTTGAAAATGAAGATACTTGACCCTTTTTTCTTGGGTTGTAAGGAAAGATTTTGTAATAATAATTCAGAGGTATGCTTCCTTAATCATTAGAAAGGAGATAGATATGAATTTGTTTAAATTGGCATTAATAATTACATTAACCTTTGTGTGTACAACCATGACGGTCCTGGCTAATCAGGAAGTTGCAACTGAAAAGGATCTTGGTGAAAAACTCTTGCGCCAATTATGGGGAGCTATGGAAAAGCCGGATATGGAGACGATCGAAAAGACAATTTCTAAAGGCTTTCAATCTGTGCACCAGTATGGCGCTAATAATCGCGAGCAAGAGATAGAACTGATCAAAGGCCTGAATCTCGGTGAATACACCCTGAGCAACATTAAGATAACTCGAAACGGTCCAGTTATTGTTGCCACTTACTTTATTTCCGTAGAAGAAACAATTAAAGAAAAGCGGCTTCTAAAGACGCCAGTGCCCCGACTCAGCGTTTTTTTAAAAACTGACAGCGGTTGGAAATGGATGGCCCACGCCAACCTCAAACCTTTGAAGTAAATAAGATCAATTAAATAATAAAAAAAATTCCTTTAAAATATTGATTGTTTTATATATTATAAATAAATATTTTTAGACTAGTTTCCTTTTTTTAATCATCTAACCAACTTCATATCTGTCATGAAATCAAATTCTTCTGCTAAAATTCACATTAAAAGCTTAATTATTGTTTTGATTTTCGGGGTCATTCTGGGGCTTATCGGAAGCCTTTATTTGGATAACCTGGGACTACTGAGAAAAAAAGCCGCGCCCCACCCCACCTCTGCCGTTAAGGTTAACGGATTCCCAACGTCTTTTGCTGACCTGGTTGTTAATGTCAGTCCAGCGGTGGTAAACATCAGCACCACCAAAACAGTTAAAGTACCTAATTTTTTTAGAGATTTTTATTCTCCTTTTGAAGACTTTTTTGGAAAAGATTTCCGGGAACGTTTTTTTAGGCACCAGCCTCGCAATCGAAAGCAGACAAGTCTGGGTTCAGGATTCATTGTATCAAAAGAAGGCTATATCCTCACCAATACTCATGTTATCGAAGGAGCCGAGGAAATAAGCATCCGTTTATCTACGGGAAAGACTTGTGAAGCTGAAGTTGTTGGCCGGGATAAAAAAACCGACCTGGCTTTGATCAAGGCAAAATCCTGGCTCGACCTGCCTGATCCGGTCGCATTGGGAGATTCTGACAACCTCCGAGTGGGTGACTGGGTTATGGCCATCGGTAACCCCTTCGGTTTGGACCATACTGTAACAGCGGGAATAGTAAGTGCCAAAGGAAGGGTCATTGGAACCGGTCCATATGATGACTTTATCCAGACCGATGCCTCCATTAACCCCGGCAACAGTGGCGGCCCTTTATTCAATATTCAAGGAGAGGTTGTGGGGATTAATACCGCTATCTTCAGCACCAGTGGAGGCAACATTGGTATTGGTTTTGCCGTGCCAATCAACATGGCAAAAGAAATAATTGAAGGATTAAGCAAAGAAGGGGAAATCACCCGTGGTTGGATTGGCGTCACCATCCAGAAATTAACCCCCGAACTGGCCCAAACTTTTGGTACTGAAGAAACAAAAGGGTCTTTGGTAACCGATGTTTTCCCTGGGGGGCCAGCAGATGCGGCAGGCCTTCAACGCGGGGATGTTATTATCGAATTTAACGGTAAAAAAATTAAGAATGAACGCGACCTTTTAAAAATCGTAAACAGCGCCCCAATAGAAAGTTCTGTTGATATCAAAATTATTCGAGGAGGTGAAAAAAAGACCTTCTCTATCACTGTCGGGAATATGGAAGAAAGGGGGAAAGATACGGCCGAGAAAATACTTCCGGATTTTGGAATGCAGGTGGAAAAACTCTCGTCTGAAATCGCCCAACGCCTGGGATATCTGCCTGCTGAAAGCGGAGTTGTTATCACGGGGATTGAACCTGGGGGCTTAGCTGATGAAGCCGGTCTTGAATTAGCTGATGTTATAAAGGAAATTAATCGAAAGCCAGTCAAATCAATCAAAGATTATCGAAACAGTCTTAAAGATGCTTCAACAGCAAAAGGGGTTCTTTTCTTTATTTTGCGGAAGAACAGCACTCTCTATGTGGTAGTCAAAGAAAAGTAACAATCCTGAAAATCAGGACGATTTTTTAGAAAATACAAACGACTGGAGTAAGGGAAAACCATAACTTAGAAGGAGAGCCGAATTATGGGCGAAACAACAAAAATCGCGATCGCAGGAGTCGGTAATTGTGCGGCCGCTTTAATCGAGGGGATCGAATACTATCGCCACAATCCTGATGACACCCTCGGGCTTATGCATAAAAACTTAGGGGGCTATTTACCAAGCGATATAAAAGTAGTGGCTGCCTTTGATATTGATGAGCGAAAGGTTGGAAAGCCCCTAAAAGTCGCCATCAAAGCAAAACCCAATTGTATCCAGCCAATCTGGGAAGATCTGCCAAACTATGGTGTCACCGTAGAAATGGGCCCGGTTATGGATGGAATCGCAAGTCATATGAAAGAGTATCCAAAAGATCGTGCTTTCCAACCTGCCGACTGTCCTCCGGTGGATGTGGAAAAAGTATTGCGGGATACTGAACCCGATATCCTTCTCTGTTACCTGCCGGTAGGATCAGAAGAAGCAGTGCGCTATTATGCCCGCTGTTGTCTCAATACCGGAGTAAGCCTGATCAACTGTATGCCGGTTTTTATTGTTTCTAACCCTGATTGGGGAAAGAAATTTTTTAAACGGGGTATTCCGGTTATCGGTGATGATGTGAAATCCCAGTTGGGAGCGACCATACTTCACCGAGTCTTGGCCCTTCTTTTTGAAGAACGGGGAGCACGACTGGAACGCACCTACCAGCTTAATACCGGGGGAAATACTGATTTTCTCAACATGCTGGAAAGAAGTCGACTTATAACAAAAAAGATATCGAAAACAGAATCAGTACAATCTCAATTGAAAGTCCCCCTGGACGACGATAATATTCATATCGGGCCTTCAGACTATGTTCCCTGGCAAAATGATAACAAGGTCTGCTTCATTCGGATGGAAGCCCGGGGTTTTGGTGGTATTCCCTTTGAACTGGAAGCCCGTCTTTCTGTTCAGGACTCTCCCAACAGTGGCGGCGTGACGATTGATGCAATTAGATACTGTAAATTGGCTCGCGATCGTGGAGAGGCCGGACCATTGCTGCCGATCTCGGCTTACTGTATGAAACATCCACCGGTTCAGATGACAGATCATGAAGCCAGAAAACTGATCGATGAATATATTGATAAAACCACCC
>JAGHDE010000223.1 GCA_021160085.1 Pseudomonadota bacterium
GCTTCTAATTTTGCCTGTTTTTTTGAATACGATCGGGATGCCTCTTTGAAATTACCTCTATAATCCTTAAAACTAACGCAGGAGGCAGGATTTCGTTCTCCCCCTTCTGGTTCAATTGAAACTTCCATTGAATAGGTAACGGATTTTTTCAATTCATCAAATCTATTTGTTTCCATTAACCGGGCATCGATAATTTTTGCAAAATTTTTCCCGTAACCCATCGCATCTGTTACTGTCCAGGGACCGGTTGCAAGATCTCCACCGGCATATATTAATGGAACCGACGTTTGCAGAGAATATTTATCAACCTCAACGGTTCCATTTCGTGATAACTTTACCCCGACTTTTTTCAGAAAACCAGTATCTGACTTCCCGCCTATGGCTGTAATGACAGTATTACATTTTAATGTATATATCTCTTCAGTAGGCTCAGGCTTCCTTCTCCCGGAGGAATCAAACTCCCCGGGTTCCATTTTCATAACTTCGATTCCCGCTGCGTTACCATCTTTTTCGACTACTTTATTGGGGGCGCCCATAAATATAAATTTTACCCCCTCAATTTCCGCTTCATGAATTTCCTCTTCCAGTGCGGGCATATCCCTTTTCTCTCTTCGATAGAGAATGGTCACGTCTGCACCCAGACGAACAGATACCCGGGCACAATCTATCGCTACATTACCACCACCGATTATGACTACCTTCTTTCCAACCTCCACTGTTTTCCCCATATTTACATCCCTGAGAAATTCCAGCCCCGCCTGAACACCGCTGAGATTTTCGCCGGGTATTCCCAAGGGTATATCTTGATGCGCTCCGGTGGCCACAAAAATTGCGGAATACCCCTCCGCTTTTATCTCTTCTAAAGTAGTACTCTCTCCAATCCTCTGATTGAATTTAAAACTCACCCCCAGATTTTCAATGGTTTTAATCTCTCTTTGTAAAATATTCTTTGGAAGCCTGAATTCGGGAATTCCATATGTCAACATCCCGCCGGCTTCCGGATAAGCCTCAAACACCGTAATCTCATGACCTAAACGTCTGAGATAATAAGCCGCGGTAAGCCCGGCCGGGCCTGCGCCTATAATTGCAATCTTCTTACCCGTTTCCGGGAATACAACGGTTGGCTGTATTTCCTTCTCATCATCATTTTTATACACATAATCACAGATAAACCGCCTTATTTCTCTTATTGCTACCGGTTCATCAACCTCTCCTCTTCTGCACTTCCCTTCACAGGGATGGTGGCAGACTCTCCCGCAGACCGCCGGCAGCGGATTATCCTCCAAAATAAGCTGATAGGCTTCTTTGAATCGATCTTCTTTCAAAAGCTGGATATAACCGGGAACATTCATATGAAGCGCACACCGGTTCTCACAGGGCGCAAGGAAAAGAGCATCACATATGCCAGCCCGACAATGTTTTTCGATTATGTGCTCTTCATATTCTTCTCTAAAATAGCGAAGGGTGGTTAATACCGGGTTTGGCGCTGTTTGTCCCAACCCGCACAATGCTGCCACATTTATAACCTTGGCTAACTCCTCCAATTCATCGAGCTGCCTCATTTCACCTTTTCCCTTTGAGATATCATCCAAAATTCTCAGCATATGCTCCAGTCCTCTCCGACAGGGAATACACTTTCCGCATGATTCTTCTTTGGTAAAAGAGAGAAAATACTTGGTGATATCGACCATGCAGGTATCTTCATCCATAACCACCATCCCCCCCGACCCCATGATCGAACCAATTTGTTTAAGACTCTCATAATCTACTCTGCTATCGAAAAGTGATGCCGGGATACAACCACCTGAGGGTCCGCCGGTCTGGACCGCCTTGACCTCTTTTCCTTTTAATCCTCCCCCTCCGATTTCATATACAATCTCCTTCAGGGTGATTCCCATGGGCACTTCTACCAGACCAACGTTCTTTACCTTTCCAACCAAAGAAAAGACCTTGGTCCCCTTGCATTCTTCTGTTCCGATATCGGAAAACCAGTCTGCACCTTTAGAAATAATCACGGGAAGATTGCACCAGGTTTCGACATTATTGATTATTGTGGGTTTCCCATTGAGACCGCTAACTGCCGGAAATGGCGGGCGGGGGCGGGGACGTCCTGAATATCCTTCAATAGAAGCAATAAGAGCGGTCTCCTCCCCGCAAACAAAGGCTCCTGCTCCGCACACAATATGGATATTAAAGTCAAACTGAGTATTGCAAATATTTTTGCCTAAAAATCCGTAATCCCTTGCCTGATCAAGGGCTAACTCCAGCCTCTCTATGGCTAAAGGATATTCAGTCCGTATATAAATAATTCCTTCATCAGCGCCAATAGCGTAAGCGCCGATAATCATCCCCTCAATCAGCATATGAGGATCGCTTTCCATCTCATTCCGGTTCATGTAAGCGCCGGGATCACCTTCGTCAGCATTGCAGATAATATATTTCTTATCACCTGGTGCATTCCGGGCAATTTCCCATTTTACTCCGGTGGGAAACCCGCCGCCGCCTCTTCCCTTTAAGCCGGCATCTTTTACGCGGTTGAGAACATCATCCGGCGACGAATCCACCAGCGCTTTGATGAGGGAAGAATAACCGCCAACCGCAATGTATTCATTAATGTTTTCGGGGTCAATAAAACCGCTTTCCCGGAGAACAATTTTATTCTGTTTGCGATAAAATGGTATTTCATAAAAATGCGGAAACCTGTTATAACCAGAACCAAACCTTATTCCCCCCGGTTCCAGAAAATTATCAATCTTTTCTATCTTGCAAAAAATTTTGTCTTCGTAGATTTCTTTATCTGCCAACTTTCTTATAATCTCTCTTGCGTCATTTTCGGTAACCCGATGAAAAACCAGCAGAGGAGCATCAGGTTGCATTAAATTCACCAGAGGCTCCTCCCCGCAGAAACCTAAACATCCTGTTTTGGCTATCGAAACATCCATTTTCTTTTTCGCAGCTTCATCCTTGAGAGCGTTATATACATGCTCTGCTCCGGCTGCGATCCCGCAGCTTCCAAACCCGACAGCAAGCTTGGCTCTTGGAGGAAAAAGAACCTTCTTTCCTTTCTCTTTTATCTTCTGTAAGTCCGAAAAAATTCTGCCCTTCATTCCTGCTCCTTATAGTTATCTAAAATACTTCTCATCTTATCTGCGGTGTTATATCCATAAACATCATCACCTACCTTAACAACCGGCGCCAGGCTGCAGCAGCCGATACACCGCACCGTCTCCAGGGTAAACTGTCTGTCTTCAGTGGTATCGCCCGGTTTAATCCCTAACTGGTGAGAGAGTCCCTTCAATATCCGGGCGCCGCCCCGCACATGACAGGCAGTCCCTAAACAGGTATAGACTATGTGTTTACCGCGCGGCGTAAGTGAAAAGGCCGAGTAGAAAGTAGCCATGCTGAAAAGCTGCGCTAAAGGAACGTTTAATTTTTCAGATACCTGTTTTAGAATCTCTTGCGGCAAATATCCATAGTCCTCCTGGACTTTTTCTAATACAGAGATAACCATTCCCGGCTTTCCCTGGTATTGCTCAATAATTTTTTCTACTTTTTCATCCATTTCTCGTCTCCAGATAATATCTTACCATACCGATTGTATTGTTAGGCAGGTCTTAATAATAGGTTCTTCTCCCGATCAGTTGATGCAACCTGTCTGCGTGCGCCTGCCTGTGCCGGCACCTGTCTGCGTGCGAGCACGCACAGGCAGGCGGAGCAGGCAGGGGCGATGCCGGCCACGAGGACGCGGCGGACTACGGCTTCGACCCATCTGCAGGACAGCAGATTGGGAC
>JAGHDE010000248.1 GCA_021160085.1 Pseudomonadota bacterium
AGTATGTGCAAATTTTGCACATACTGTATCTTCCTGTAATTCATTTTCTAAAAAAATGTTTCCCAGGTGCTTGGTAACAACCGTTCTATCTACATCAAACAGTTCCGCCATTCGTTTTTGAGGCAGCCAGATATTTTCATTGGCGTACAGAACTTCTATATTAATTCCCCCCTCAGGGGTCTGATATATAGCAATCTGATTGTCCGGGATTTTTTTTCATTATATATCCATTTCTTTTGTCTCTCCCAGGGGGAAACAAATTTGATTACCATCCGGAAGCGGTATAAGGTTTCGATAGCTATTTGGGCTTCTTATCATTGCCCCATAAGGGGTCATTACCAAAACGTTCAAACCACCACTCTTCCACTGAGAAATATTTTTTAACTTCTTCTTTAGCAAAAGAAAATTTGTACTGATTGCAGTAACTAATAATGGTAGTATAAGCCGCAATTATTTTTTTTGTCATTTCATCGCATTGATCACTATTTTCACTGCATCTGTCCGGGTGCCATTTATTGATAAGCTTTCTGTAATTTGACTTAATTTCTTTCATGGTTGCTCGTTCGGGCAGCCCCAGTAATTTTCTCGCTTCATTAATCTTTTGATATTTATTCATCAATCAACCTGGTATTTATTTCTTTCGGCCACGGATTACTACAAAAGACCCCGCTCCATAACCAGCCTTAACAGTCTCATGTTTGGTGATTTCCGACAGCTTCCGGAAAATGGTTTGCCGGAAGCTGAAATCATTAAAGCCTGTCTGCTTCATTATTTCAAGGACTTCATCAACCGAATAGAAGGTAGCTTCTTTATAAAAGAGACTGTTGTTTTGATCTTTTGAATAAATTTGTCCAAGCGAACTATTACGGTCCACTAAACCAATAATAAAACGCCCTCCTTTTGATAAAACTCTGTAAGCTTCTTTAAAAGCTTTCTCAATGTCATCAACAAAGCAAACAGTAGTAACCATGAGAACGAATTTGAATGTTGAATCCTTAAAAGGAAGTTTTTCAGCTACTCCGCCCAAAACCTTAATTCCCCGTTTTTGAGCAAATTTTCTCATACGACCGGAAGGCTCAACACCAATTTTAACTCCCAAAGGCGCGGCGAATCTGCCTGTGCCTACGCCAATTTCCATGCCGTATTGCCCTTCTGAAAGCAAAGATTTAACAGCCTTTAATTCGGCTTCGTAAACCCTCTGGTTTTTTTCAAACCACTTTTCATATCGATCTGCATATTTTTGAAAGGGAACGGTTTTAGGCATTGTAATATTTTGAGAAAAATATTGATTATAAGGCTCAGAGGATATTGAGCCAACTTTTTTAAAAACCTGATTATAAATTGTTATGCTTGCTGGGGGTGAAAGTCAATTAAAAAAGCAACGTGCTTAAGAAGTTACAAAACTTGCTTTTTCCGAGAAAAAACAGGAACAGAGGAACCTTCCTGCTGATTTATTGGTTCTCCTTGACTGTTGCATTCTATTATGGCAAATTTTGTTATAAACTTAATTTTTCAAATATCGAAGGGTAAGTCAATACTTCGAAGTTGGTTAGATTAAAATGGAGCGAAGGAGATGGGTTGATGATAAAAAATCAAATAAAATTTTTTGATAGCCACGTCCATTTTTTGTGGTGTGGATCATTTGAGAAAGTAAAAAAGGATTGGCAGTATCTCATTTTCAGGGGGCTTGGAGGAATAGCTGCGATCATTAATGTGGATGCTCCCCGTGACATAAAAAGATATTTAGAATTTATTCCGACTTCATATCACAAGGACATTGACGCGTATTTTTTTAAGGAAGGCCTCGGCTCAGACGTATCTGCTGCCCGGAAATTAGGGGATTTAGAGGTGTTCCCTTATGTCGATTGCCGCTACTTGAAAACCCGGGACTCTGATTTAACCAGATTCCAAGAGGCTGGATTCCGGGGCTTAAAGGTACTCTATACCCCGGAAGAGGAAGAGGAGATGGGTATTGTCGGCTGGAGAAAATTTTTTGGCCGGTCCGAACAAGAGTCGCAAAAGATTGTAATGGAAATGATAAAGCAGGCAGTGACTTTTGGCTGGCCCATCATTTTTCATGTTAATCTGAAACAATATGAAAGCTTCTTAACCGAAGTTTTAGAGACATACAAGAAACATCCTTTTATTATTCCTCACTTTGGGTTTTCCCGGAAGAGAATGGCACGATTTCTGGAACGCTTTAACTCATGCTATTCCGATTTTTCCTCCCTCCTTCCCCACATGCAAAAAAATCCCCAGGGTTATCTTGATTTTATCACTGATTTTCAGGATCGAATTTTGTTTGGCAGTGATACTACTTTAGGCAGACCGGAGCTCATTGAAGACTATCTGGATTTTGTCCTGAAACTGATTGAAGATAGAAATATCCAAGAGAAAATCCTCTTTAAAAACCATCTTCGGATTCACTCCTGAATATCTATTATCCCTTTTTTGCGCGTATCTGCCCTGTTAGGGAGGTAAAATTAAATAAAAACATAATCCACCAGTTTTACTGGTGGGTCCCAGCTGTGCTAAGCAGGTAGCATGGTGGTGACAAAAAATGAATACCTCCTTAATATCTGGGTAGGTGACCCAAAAGATAAAAGGAGG
>JAGHDE010000069.1 GCA_021160085.1 Pseudomonadota bacterium
CCTCCCCGAGACTGGGTTGAGGTTGATAAAGCCCTGTCAAGTCTGAAACAGTATGATACCCTTATTTTTACAAGTGTCAATGGCGTTAAATATTTTTTCCAACGACTTGGATATAAGGGTATGAATTACGAATCTCTTAGAAATATGAGAATCTGCGCAATTGGCCCGGGAACTGCGGGCCAAATTGAACGGTTTCGTCTCCGAGTAGATATAGTTCCTGATGAGTATCGGGCAGAAGCAATAGCCGCTTCATTGGAAAAGGAAGGGATAGCAGGGCGAAGGTTTTTGCTTCCTCGGGCGGAAAAAGCTCGAAGTATTCTTCCTGAGAAGATAAAGAAAAGTGGTGGAAATATTACTGTTGTACCAGTATACCGGACCGCTAAAGGAATTGGAAACATTCAAACAATAAAGAGATTGTTACAAAAACAGGCGATCCAGGTAATTACGTTTACGAGTTCTTCTACGGTGAAAAACTTTGCAGAATTGTTTTCGGAAAACGATATATCTAAGATGATTAAGGGGTGTGTGGTGGCATGCATTGGCCCAATAACTGCGGATACGGCGGATTCATTGGGTATAAAGACCGATATAATGCCACAAAAATACACCATTCAGGGATTGGCGGAGGCTATTTCGAGCTATTTTACCTCCCCCTGAAAAATTTTAATGTTAAAGAAAGAGGAATCAGATGAACTTCCCCCTATATCGCCCCCGGAGATTGAGAAAGAGCGAACAGTTTCGACAGATGATCCAAGAAACAAGGGTGACCGTAAGTGATCTCATTTGTCCGTTATTTGTGAAGCACGGTAGGGACATAAGAACACCAATTTCATCCATGCCCGGATATTTTCAGCTTTCAGTTGAAAATTTATTAGAAGAAGCCAAGGAGGTATATCGTTTAGGCATTAAGGCAGTGATCCTTTTTGGCATTCCAAAGGTCAAGGATGAGATGGGCTCGGAGGCTTATGCCAGCCATGGGATAATACAGGAAGCAATTCGCCGGATTAAAGAGGTAATCCCTGAACTTATAATTATTACTGATGTCTGTCTTTGTGAATATACCAGCCATGGGCATTGCGGGATCATTAAAGGAAATGATGTTGATAATGACGCAACGCTTGAATTTTTAGCTCGTATGGCTTTATCCCATGCGGAAGCAGGGGCAGACATGGTAGCTCCCTCCGATATGATGGATGGAAGGGTTGGAGCAATCAGAAAACACTTAGATGAAAACGGATTTAGTTCTGTCCCGATCATGTCCTATGCCGCTAAATACGCCTCCAGCTTTTACGGTCCATTCAGGGAAGCAGCCGAATCAGCTCCAACCTTTGGAGATCGTAAAACCTACCAGATGGATCCAGCTAATGCATTGGAGGCAATACGAGAGGTTCGTCTTGATATAGAAGAAGGGGCGGATATTGTTATGGTTAAACCTGCTCTTCCCTATTTGGATATTGTTACCCGCTTACATTCGGAATTTGCTCTTCCCATAGCAGCATTCAATGTGAGCGGAGAGTTTTCGATGGTGAAGGCCGCGGCCAGCATGGGCTGGATTGATGGTACAAAGGTGATGATGGAGTGCTTGCTTTCCATAAAAAGGGCGGGGGCGGATCTTATTATCAGCTATTTTGCAAAGGAAGCAGCTCGAATATTGGAGGAGAAGTAAAATAGAAAAAATTAATACATATGGATCTGTACCACCTCTCAGGATGATAGCGTGGGAGGTGACCCGGAATTGCAATTTGAATTGTGTTCATTGCCGAGCATCTGCCGGTAAGGCTTCTCACCCAGAGGAGCTTTCCGTAGAAGAATGTTTTCAATTAATCGATGATATAGTTTCCTTTAGCGCCCCGGTCATCATTCTAACGGGTGGTGAACCGCTTCTTAGAGAGGATATTTTTGACATTGCTGAATATGGAAATCGCCGGGGGCTTAGAATGGTAATGGCTGTAAACGGCACGCTTGTTACCCCTGAAAAAGCCAGGCAAATGAAACGGGTTGGAATCCGCAGAATCAGTGTCAGTATTGATGGAGCAACTCCAGAGAGCCATGATAATTTTCGTCGGGTAAAAGGAGCGTTCTCGGGTGCATTAAGTGGTATCGAGGACATAAAAAATGCCGGAATTGAATTTCAGATAAATACTACCATTACAAGAAAAAATATGCATGAACTGCCTGATATTCATGCTTTGGTTGTAAAACTCGGAGCAGTTGCTCATCATATCTTTGTTTTGGTTCCTACGGGAAGAGGAAAAGATTTAGATGAAGAACATAATCTGTCGTCTGAAGAATATGAGAAAGTTCTGTATTGGTTTTGTGAGCAAGAAGATAAAACTTCTCTGCAATTAAAAGCAACCTGTGCGCCTCAGTATTATCAGATAAGGAAGGAATCTTTTGGCAAAAGCGGCAACGGTATGGCTGATTCTTCTTCGGAGTTTAGTTCTACGACCCGAGGATGTTTGGGGGGGGTTGGCTTTTGTTTTATTTCTAATACTGGGAAAGTCTCTCCGTGTGGATATCTGGAATTGGATTGTGGAAATGTGAGGGAAAAATCTTTGAAAGGTATCTGGGCGAACGCTCAAGTTTTTAGAGACCTTAGAGACTTTAAAAGGTATGAGGGAAAATGCGGTATATGTAAATTTGTTAAAATATGTGGGGGATGTAGAGCGCGGGCATATCATTCTACTGGTAATTATCTTGCTGAAGACCCCTATTGTAATTACCAGCCCCGAAAAAGGAAGTAGTTTTATATTGACAAAGGGAACAGGTATAGTAAAAATATTTAGCACTCACCAATTAAGAGTGCTAATAACTATTTAAATAAAAACATAATCCACCAGTTTTACTGGTGGGTCCCAGCTGTGCTAAGCAGGTAGCATGGTGGTGACAAAAAATGAATACCTCCTTAATATCTGGGTAGGTGACCCAAAAGATAAAAGGAGG
>JAGHDE010000117.1 GCA_021160085.1 Pseudomonadota bacterium
AGATTGGAATGCTTCAGCCTGTTCCCACTGGATAGGCTGAAAACCAGGAAAAAGGAAAGCAAAATAGTCTATCGAGGGAGAGGTGCGCTTAAAAATGGCTAATTAGTAATTATTTCATAAGGTTACTGTAATATCCAGAGCTTTTTCTGAAATTTTTTAAAAAAATATCACTTCCATCGCTTAAAATACCCCGGTTTTATTTTAGGCGGTGGATTATGGTTATGGGTGTGGGATGACAAAGCTCTGATGATATGGTATAATAATAAATTATTTTTCTTTTTAAGAAAAAGTGTCCCGACAAATAAAATTCCAGATAAAAATCGACAATAAGATAAATGTCAAATCAAAATCAGGAGATGTTTGAGTGAAATTTATTTTTGGCCCGGTAGCCTCAAGAAGGCTCAAAAGATCCCTGGGAATCGATCTTATTCCCTATAAAACCTGCAGCTTTGACTGTATTTATTGTGAACTGGGAAGGACCACCAACCTGACCATGGATCGGGAAGAATATGTTCCCCACAAAGAAATCATAACGAATGTGAAGAAATATTTAAAGGCCGCAACCAATCCACCCGATTATATAACGTTAGGCGGCTCCGGAGAACCGACATTACATTCCAAAATCGGCGCCATTATTTCCGAGATAAAAAAAATCACCTCAATTCCGGTGGCAGTCTTAACCAATGGTTCTACTTTATATCAGGATGAGGTAAAAGAAGAACTTTTGAATGCTGATGTGATTCTTCCCTCGCTGGATGCGGTAAGAGCTGTTACTTTCAAACAGGTAAATCACCCCCATCCATCTCTTGATATAAAAAAAATCATCCAGGGATTAAAAGAGCTCCGGGAATCATTTCAAGGCCAGATCTGGCTGGAAATTCTGTTTTGTCTGGGAGTTAACGATGATAAAGAAGAAATAAAACTTTTACAAAAGGCGGTCAGGGAAATAGACCCGGATAAAATTCAATTGAACACTGTGGACAGGCCACCTCCCCAGGGTTTTGTTTGTCCGCTAAAAAAAGAATCATTAGAAAATATCAAAAAAAAATTGGGGGATAAAGCTGAAATAATAAGCAGAGCATCTGCTGAAGGAACAGAAGAAGTAGTGGCGAATGCAAAAAAGCGGGTGTTTGATCTTTTAAGAAGAAGACCGTGTCCTTTGGATGACATTTCCCGGGCTCTGGGAATTAATAGAAATGAATTGGCAAAACTTATCGATATTTTAAGCAAAGAAGGAAAAATTCACTGTCAATTATTTAACAACCAATATTATTATCAGGTAAATGAAAGTGAGAAAAAATGATAGCTGATCAAGTTCGAGAGTTTGTATTAGAAAAAGGTGAGGGGAAAAGGATTGCTGATCTAAGGATTGGGCTCGGCTACACCAGTGCGCTTCTAAATGATGGGAAGGCCGGCGTAGCTTATACTTTTAAGGAAAGCCTGCCAGACGGGTGTTCGGTATTCACTGGAAATCGGCCTTTAGCAGGCAAATCAATCCAGCAGGTAATTAACTACATAGGTTCTCCGGTTTTGCTGGAGTCATCAGTGGGGATAGCTGTTGCCAACGCTCTAATAAACCGGGAGAGAGAGGGAGAAAAAGAGGGGGATGTTCTGGATATCTTAAAACTGGATAAAGATGATCGGGTTGGCATGGTAGGCTTCTTCGGGCCTCTTGTTGCTCCTTTAAAAAAAAGAGTGCGGGAACTTACCATCTTTGAACGATCCATCCGAATGTCCAAGGGATTTTTCCCCGCTGAAAAAGCCGCGGAAGAGCTTCCCGCCTGCGATATTGCTCTTATAACATCCACCTCGCTTATTAATGGAACCATGGATTCCCTTATCGATTCCGCACGGAAATGCAGGGAAATCGTATTGCTCGGAGCATCCACAGTGCTTGCCCCGGAAATTTTTCAGCCTCTGGGAGTAACCCTGCTTTCCGGAGTGATTGTGACTGATCCCCCCACCATCCTTCAAATTGTCAGTGAGGGAGGAGGAATGCGGTTTTTCAAAAACCATATAAAAAAAGTCAATATAAGGCTCAATTGACAGTTGTCAGGTTTCAGGTG
Source organism: Pseudomonadota bacterium (assembly GCA_021160085.1). GTDB lineage: Bacteria > Desulfobacterota > WTBG01 > JAGOGO01 > JAGOGO01 > JAGHDE01. The sequence goes on from JAGHDE010000117.1 coordinate 2,067, forward strand.
CCGGGGGTCAACGATAAAATAAAACTAATTCTCTTGGAAAATTTTTACGGAACAGGTTCCGCGTTTTCTAATTTATTAACAACATCATTTAATACCCAGTCCGGAGTGGAAGCGCCTCCAATTATGCCTATTGCCTTGTAAAATTTCAGCATACTGGAATTGAAATCTCCTGCGCTTTCCCCAAAATAAGTTGGTATCCCGCTTGACTTAGCAATCTCTACCAGCCGTTTGGTGTTCCCGCTTTCTCTTCCCCCCACAACTATAATTGCATCCACACGGTGGCAAAGGTTTCTCAATTCTTCCTGTCGTTTTCGATTGGCGTCGCAGATAGTATCGAAAATTTTTACCCCTTTAAAGCGAGCGCTGATTTTTTTAGTCAGATCGATAAAATCTTCACGGTTTTGGGTGGTTTGGGCAACAACACATACTTTCTTGTCAGACGGTATTTTTATTAACTCATCTTCATTCTGAATCACGAGCCCTTTCTTTCCCGCAAAACCTAATAACCCCCTTACTTCAGCGTGACCAGCATCTCCAATAATAACAATGCAATAATCGCTTTTAGCATGACTATCGATAATGGATTGAACCTTCTTAACCTTGGGACAGGTGGCGTCTAATATCTTAGCGTTGGTTTTTTCTATCTGCTTACGCCGCTGGGGGGATATGCCATGAGATCTTATTATAATGGTTCCATCAATCTCTCCCTCTGTTTCTTTGAGGGGCAATACCCCCTGGCTTCGCAACATTTCCACGGCTTGAGGGTTGTGAATGAGAGGGCCATCCGTAAAAATAGCTCTATGACCAGCCTTTTGAGCCTCTGCAAGGGCTAAATCTACCGCCCTTTTTACCCCAAAACAAAATCCGGACAATCGTGCAATTTTAACTTTCATCTGTCACCAATTTCATAAAATATTTTCTGGGAAATAATTATAACCTGGTCCACAATTTCAAAAGGGAGGTTCGGTTTTCAATCCGAGTTTTCACAAGTTTCGAGCCTGCCCTGGCGCATAGTGTCCCGTTGTTTTGAAGCGTATCATTTTACCAGAGTAGAAAATAAATCACCTGTCTGCCGCCTGCCTGTGCGTTGCACGCAGACAGGTGCTGGCACAGGCAGGTCATCTCTTGGGCCAGGCCTGCCCTGGTGCGGTCTGGGCCAGGGTCTGGGCCAGGGTTTCAAATTTCAAGTTTCAGATCTCTTCTTGAGATAAATAAAAAATTCTTTGTTGCCCTTTGGCCCTTTAATCGGGGACTCCACTGTGCCCAGCACCTCCATTCCCAAACCTTTGGCAAAGGCAACTATCTCTTCAACTACACGAACATGAAGGCGATCGTCTCTCACCACGCCTCCTTTTCCTACTTCCTGGCGTTTAACTTCAAACTGGGGCTTGATAAGCGATAGAATTTCACCTTCCTTTTGGGTTAACCTCTTAATGGGCTCCAAAACTTTTTTCAGAGAAATAAAGGATGTGTCGGAAACAGCAAGTGAAACCGGATCAGGAATCTGACCGGGGGAAAGATGTCGAATGTTGGTCTTTTCCATACATACCACCCGGCTGTCATTTCTTAACAACCAAGCCAACTGACCATAACCCACATCAACAGCATAAACCTTACTGGCGCCGCGCATTAAGAGAGAATGAGTAAAACCGCCGGTAGAAGCGCCAACATCCATAATAATCCTTCCCTTCACCGGAACATGAAAATAGTCAAGCGCAAACGCCAGTTTCAGTCCTCCTCGACTTACATAGGGATGATCTTTTTCTTTTAAGAAAATACTGGATTCAGGATTAACGAAGGTCCCCGCCTTTTCTGCTCTCTGTCCATCAACCAAAACCTTCCCGGCCATGATAAGCGCCCGTGCCCGTTCCCGGCTTTTAACAAGGCCTTGTTTCATTAGAAGTTTATCTATTCGTTCTTTTTTTGACACGGTTCGGAAAGGTAAGGGTAAACAAAAGTAAAAACCCGATCTCAGAGGGTCGGGGGACAGAAAAAGATATAAACTGCATTCGCAGATGCTTTCTTCTTACTGTTTCAGGAAGTTAAGAAAGACAAGGCAACTTTAAAAATGCCTGTATCATCAAGGCCGTATTTTCCCCGGAGAAAAGTTTGAGAGCCGTGTTCCACAAATTTTCCTGGAATGCCTATTCTCTTTATCCTGGTTCCTTCAATATGATGTTTTTCCAGTATTTCTAAAACAGCGCTCCCAAACCCCCCTGCCAGTACATTCTCTTCCACTGTAACTATCTTGCCGATCTTCTGAGCCAGGCTGCAAATCAATTCTTCATCAAGAGGCGTAATAAATCTGCTGTTTACCACCGTAGCATGAATACCCTTTTCGGCAAGGAGTTTAGCTGCGGACACTGCTGGCAATACTCTGTTCCCTATCGAAAAAATTGCCAGGTCTGACCCTTCCAACAGTATTTCAGACTTTCCCAGAGGAATGGTTTTCATGATGGTATCAATCTCAACCCCTTCAACCTTTCCCCGGGGATAGCGAATGGCAGCCGGCCCATCTAATTTTAAAGCCATATTCAGCATGGCGCGCAGTTCATTTTCATCCTTGGGAGCCATGACAACCATATTGGGGAGATGCCGCAAAAAGGATAAATCAAACAGACCCTGGTGGGTTGACCCATCCTCTCCCACGATTCCCGCCCGATCAACCGCAAACACCACCGGATAATTTTGCAAACAAACATCATGAAGGATCTGGTCATAAGCCCTTTGCAGAAAGGTTGAATAGAGAGCTACTACTGGTCGGAGGCCTTCTGCGGCCAGACCAGCGGAAAATGTAATCGCATGCTCTTCCGCAATTCCCACATCATAAAATCTTTCCGGGAATAATTGTTTGAACTTGACAAGTCCGGTTCCTGTTGCCATTCCTGCAGTTAGAGCCACGATGCGGTCATCCTCTCGGGCGAGATCCGCCATCACATCGCCAAAAACATCCGTGTAGTTTTTAAGAGAATTCTCTGATTTATAAGGTTTGCCCGTCTCCTTATCAAACGGCCCAATCCCGTGGAAGGTTTCCGGATCTTTCTCCGCCGGAGGATACCCTTTCCCTTTATTGGTAACAACGTGTAACAAAACCGGCCTTTTTTTAAGATTTTTTATGTTGCGAAAGTTTTCTGTCAGGTGTTTAAAATTGTGGCCCTGGATTGGCCATACATAAGTAAATCCCAATTCTTCAAACAGTAGTCCGGGAACTATAAGCCCTTTGAAGGATTCTTCCGCCTGTTTTACCACCTGAAAAAGACGAGGGCCAATACTCGGAATAGATTTTAAAAAATCCATTAGCCTGGTATGCACTCGATTATAGGCCTTCCCGGTAATAATCCGGGACAGGTATGATGACAGCGCCCCCACATTGGGAGAAATAGACATTTCATTGTCGTTAAGGATAACAATTAGATTGCCCTTTAAATCTCCAGCTTGATTCAGCCCTTCAAAGGCAAGTCCGGTGGTAATGGATGCGTCACCAATAACCACAATGATATTATTATCTTCTTCTTTATATTTTTGAGCCTCGGCCATCCCCAGGGCCGCGGAAATTGATGTGCCGCTATGTCCCACATCAAAAACATCATAGGGGCTTTCCGTTCGACGGGGGAATCCACTGATGCCATTATATTGACGGAGAGTATGAAACCTGTCTCGACGGCCGGTGATTAATTTGTGGGCATAGCTTTGATGTCCCACATCCCAGATGATTTTGTCCTGGGGAGTGTCAAAAATATAATGAAGTGCAATGGTGAGCTCTACAGTTCCCAAACTGGAGGCTAAATGCCCGCCAGTCTGGGAAACAGTGTCGATAATAACCTCACGAATTTCTTCTGCCAGTTGGGGCAGACTTTGTTCGGAAATCTGTTTTAAATCGGCAGAAGATTCTATTTGGTCTAATAATTTGATCTTTTCTTTATTGTTTTTTTCTTCCATAAAAAGCTATCGAATGCGTTGGCAAATATGTCTGGCAATAAGTTTCAACGGTTCAGCATTATGGTAGTCAAACAGGTCTAAAGCCTGCTCGGCTTTTTCAACCAATGTTTCCGCTCGTTTTCGAGATTCTTGAAGCCCGAAAATCTGGGGGTAGGTTGCTTTGCCCTGCGCACTATCCATTCCTGTTTCCTTGCCTAATATTTTTTTTGAGCCTTCAACATCAAGAATATCATCAGTAATTTGGAAAGCCAGCCCTATCTTTTTTCCATATTTTGTTAAAGCCTTATGCTCTTCTTTTCTGCTTCCACCAAGAATAGCTCCGGCTTTGACCGACCCCACTATTAAGGCTC
>JAGHDE010000149.1 GCA_021160085.1 Pseudomonadota bacterium
CCCTAAAAAAGTTTTGGCCATTTGGATTTTGAATTTGTTTAGAATTTCGTGCTTAGAATTTAGGGTTTTGCCATTCCAGTATCCAGCATCAAGATATATACCCTAAACCCTGGAGTCTCTTTTTTACTTCTTCATCATTGTCAGACTCTTCTATCTGAGATATTTCTTTTTCCAGGGCATGAACGATAAATTCCCGGGGAGAAGAATACCCCGCAATTTCAGAATATTTTTTTATCTTATCCATAAGGTCCTTATCCAGCTTTATTTTGGAACCAAACATGGCTTACTTCCTCCATAGAGTTTTTTAGATAACTCTTATGCACCGAGTCGTGAGTTTATAAATTAGGTCTGGGACAGGGTGAACTAAAGTTAAAAGTTTAAAGTGCCTAAAGTTAATTTTGAATCTGCAACCCGAATTCCGTAATTGAATTATTCCTCAATTCCTAATCCGGATAAACCGAAAATTCTAATATCGAATATCTAAATCCGAAATAATATCGAATGTTCAAAATACAAAATTCAAAACAAATACATGCCAGTTTACAGGGATCAGGGGTCAGTATATATCAGTTTGCAGGGAGCAGGGATCAGTTTCGAGTTTCAAATTTCAACTTATAACTTTAGGCATTTTAGGCACTTTCAACTCTAAACTTTAGGCACTTTAGCTCACTTATAACCCGACCTCCGATCCCTGTCCCCTGATTTTTATTTCCAGATTGATTTCCCAATCATATTTTTTGGCTTTCCAATCCCAAACTTATTGAGAATACTGGGGGTCAGATCATAAAGAGCGGGCTGCCAGGCGGCAAACTTTTTACTGCACAGAAAAACTCCGGGCAGAAAAATGTTGTCCATGCAGTGATCGCCGCTCCATTTGTCATCATTATTGATAAATTCCGGCCGGGGATATTTTCCCAGGATCGTATCCCAGGAGGAACGATAGTGACGGTTATATCCCAGGATCAAATCAGGGGCCTTCTTAGTCTGCGGTCCGGAGTAAACCTGGCCGGGCTTGTAAGCATGGGTTATGACGTTCTCTCCGGTGATGGGGTCTTTCACCCCGGTCAGTCGCTTTGCTATTTCATCCACAAGGGATGCGGATTCATCTCCCGGAGCAACAATTCCCTCTATTTCTCGGTCAGCAAGGTTCAGATAGAGGCTGTTGATTCCCAATCCATAAGCCCGGGTTTTTGACCAGCTTACGTTATTGAAAAATTCGGTCTCTTCCTGAGATAGGGGATCTTCTAAAGCGGCATATCCATTGTTTAGCAGCCAGGTGTTCAGGTTAAAGCCCCGGCGGAAGGAGACAAACCCATGGTCAGACATTACCATCAAGGTGGTGTTATCATCCATTCTCTTCATGGCCTTACCGATCACCTCATCCATCTTTTGATAGAGAGAGGGAATGAACCAGCCGAGTTTCCTGTTAAGCTCAGAGCTATAGAGAGGATGGCTTGGATCTATGGTACGCCAGAACATATGGGAGTCGAGGTCAAGGCTCGAAAAATAGAAGAAGAAGAAGCCTTCCTGAAAGCGGCTGAGTTCATAATCATAAAGTCGGAGCCGCTCATTAAGAACGAATTGAGCCTGCTCTATGTATTCATTGTCAGTAAAAATGTCGTTGGAGAGGGCCTTGGTATCTTCCGGCATTCCCTGGGTGTAGAAATACCCCACTTCCTGAGCCAGTTTTCGGGAATAATCAGACGGTGTTGAGATGGGGATGGCCGGATCTGCCGGGTTGATGTTTATGGGGGAAACGTATAATTTGAAGTGGGGATGAACTTCCTTGAGATAGATCCGGAAAATGCCCGATACACTCTCAAGGTACGGAACCATATCGAACTTCACCACCATCCAGTCACTCCACTCTTTTTCCTTCAGCAAAATCTCCTCTCCCTGTACCTTGATCCTGACAACTGGATTATGGGAATCAACCCAGACAGTGAAGTCAACCGTGGATTTAGGACTGTCCTTGCGGAAAGTATTTCGAGGCCCAACCAACCGGGCAACCACCTTATTATCTTTCACTTCAACTGGAAAGACCTTGCCTCCCCCCATATTCTGGCAATTTTTTTGAGGATCATTGGTAAAGTAGGAAAATGTTCCATAGGTTCCTAAAATATCGGGTGTCCCCAGACCGGAAAGAGTTCGGCCCTTAGATTCTTCGGGAGGAAAATTAGAAGGAACCTTAAACACTGTTGAGCTCACCCCATTCTCTTCAAGAATATTCCAGAACGCTTTCCCTTTCCGAAGGAGCCTCATTTCCCCCGAAGAAAGAGGAATTTCCCATTCTCCTAAAGAGATTATTTTTGAGGGTGGAGAGGTCTTTGAGGTTGAAAGGTAAGGGGTAAATGTTTCCGGCTCCCGGTGGATGAAGTCGAATATTCCATGTCCGCCGGGATTCATTCCAGTAATAAAGTTGGCCCAGGCTACCGGACTTTGCGGAGGTATGCTGGTCGTTAAGGGAGAGAACCCTCCCATCTCGACAAGTCTTCGAGCATTTGGCATCTTCCCTTCGCTCATATATTTTTGTAAGAGGGTCGGGTCCATTCCGTCTATTCCTAAAACTATCACTTTGGGGGATGGCTTTTTTGCCCATCCTTTTCCTAATCCCCCCACGCCGGCGGCAACAGCCACTCCGCCCATTACTTTCAACATTCCCCGACGAGTCAGGATGCTTTTCCCATCCTTCTTTTTATTTTTCATCATTGATATTCCTGTTTGCAATTCTGTCGATTATTAATTGTTATTATTTATGGTTTTTTTCCGATTGGTTAATATAAATATGAAGGGTTCAAGGATTCAAGGAGTCAAGCGCTTTTTTCCCAACGATTTAACACTTAAGCATTCCACTCGAACCCTTGATCCGTAAATCCCTTAATCCTGGATTTCGCAGGTTCTATGCAACAATGTTTCTTTGATCTTTGTAGGGGCTTGATTTATCAAGCCCGAAAGGCCTGCCCTGGCGCGTAGTGTTCCGTTGCTTTGGAGCGTATCATTTTACCAGAGCGGAAAATAAATTACCTGTCTGCCGCCTGCCTGTGCGTGCTTGCATGCAGACAGGTGCCGGCACAGGCAGGCTTTTAACTTTTAACTTTTAACTTTTAACTTTAAACTTTATCCTTATTTATAATAAAGGAGTGATTATCTTTGCGGGTAGGATGTGGATATGATGTTCATCGCCTGACAGAGGG
>JAGHDE010000237.1 GCA_021160085.1 Pseudomonadota bacterium
CAATAATTCTCTGCCATGATTAAAAAATCTCTCTCTCTCTAAAATTATATCATGCCTAAAGCCAGGACAATCTACTCCTGTCAATCGTGTGGTTACCAGAGCCCAAAATGGCTCGGCAGATGCCCTGAGTGTGGTGGCTGGAACACGCTGGTAGAAGAAGTTATCTCACCTTTTAAAGACAGTTCTTCTTCTCTTGACATCCAGGTGGGACAATCATCTCCGCAGGCTATCAACCAGATTAAGCTTGGCAAAGAGGATCGGTTTCTCACCTCAATTGCAGAATTCGACCGGGTTTTAGGGGGTGGAATTGTTGTCGGATCTGTGGTTCTCATTGGTGGCGACCCCGGCATTGGAAAGTCTACATTACTCCTTCAAGCTTTCGAGAAACTGGCGGTCTCGGGGAAAAAAGTTCTTTATGTCTCCGGAGAGGAGTCAGGCCGTCAGACAAAAATGAGAGCGGAACGGTTGGGAATATCGAGTGCCAATCTGTTTATTCAGGCTGAGACATCCCTGGAAATAATCATTAAAAGTATAATCAGCCTAAAACCTTGCGCGGTTGTGATCGATTCTATCCAGACCATATTCACCCCTGATCTGCAGTCAGCTCCGGGAACCATAAGTCAGGTGAGAGAATCATCAGGCAAATTAATGTTGCTGGCAAAAAAGACCGGCATTCCTGTTTTTCTGATTGGCCACGTGACAAAAGAAGGAGCCATTGCTGGCCCCCGGGTGTTGGAGCACATGGTCGATACGGTCCTTTATTTTGAAGGAGATCGAGGACATCCGTACCGGGTTTTGAGATCGGTTAAAAACCGATTCGGAGCGTCCAATGAAATTGGGGTGTTTGAAATGAAGGACAGCGGACTGGCAGAAATTCTCAGCCCCTCCGAACTTTTTTTGGCAGAAAGGCCGTTGAATGCTTCCGGATCAGTGGTAGCCGCCTGTATAGAGGGATCAAGGCCCCTTCTTGTTGAACTGCAGGTATTGGTAAGCCATACAACATTTGGGATTCCCCGAAGAACATCTTTGGGAGTTGATTATAATCGGGTATCATTATTAATCGCAGTATTGGAAAAAAAAGCGGATTTAAGTTTCATCAATCAGGATATATTTGTTAATGTGGCTGGAGGTATAAAAATTGAAGAACCAGCAGTTGATCTGGCTCTTATCATGGCTTCAGCCTCCAGTTTCCGGAATCGTTCCATAGATTCCGGAATGGTTATGTTTGGAGAGGTTGGTCTTGCTGGAGAAGTCAGAGCCATAAGTCAGGCTGAAATGCGAATAAAAGAAGCATCTAAAATGGGATTTTCACGTTGTCTGATGCCTCGAAACAACACCAAGCAAATATCAGCGGATTTCAACATAGAGCTCATTGGGGTGGATTCTATCGCTGAAGCCTTAGAGTTATTATAGAGAGAATATTTTAATGCACAAAAAATTTTTTTTCTTCTGCTCAGAAGGGTTAACCTACATAAATGGTCTGCTAATAGTTTGTATTCTTTTTACTGTTTATTCCATTTATAGCGCCCATACGCTTTTGATGGTTGGAAGCGCTTTTTTATGGCTTCTCTTCTTTGAATTTTGTTATTTTTTCCGTGATCCCGAACGGTTACTTCCCCAGGATACCAGCGCAATAGTTGCTCCTGCGGACGGGAGAATAATTGATGTTCAACCAATGCAAGAAGATGCTTTTTTGCATGGAGAAGCCTTAAGGATAAGCATTTTTATGAACATTTTTGATGTACATGTTAACCGGGCGCCCATTGCCGGAAAGATTGAGTACTTGCACTACAACCCGGGGAAATTTATTTCTGCCTTTAAGGAAAAAGCTTCTTTGGATAATGAACAGGTGGCAATCGGCATTAATGGGGAAGGGAAGGGAGGACAAAAAATAAGCGTTTTGGTTAAGCTTATAGCCGGTCTTATTGCCCGGAGAATTGTTCTCTGGAAGGCTGATGATGATCTGTTAACAAAGGGTGAGCGTATCAGCATCATAAAGTTCGGATCACGGGTGGATCTTTATCTTCCCTTAGAGGCTGGAATAAAAGTCAAGAAAGGCGATCGGGTAAAGGCAGGAGAGACAGTGGTGGCCACTTTTAACCCTTGAAAAGCATAAGTGATTTAAGTCATTCTTCATGGATTCATTTTCCGCTATTATCAATTCCATCAAAAAACCGCTTTTTTTTATCTCCCGAACTGATTTTAAAAAAATTGATCTGGTAAAAGATTTGGAAACAACAATCCCGAATCTGGCTGATCGAGCGACAACGTTTACTTCCAATGACATTCAAAAGGATTTGCTTTTGGAACTAAAAGAGAAGTTTTCAGATTTCAGCCGCTTTGATCCGGCAGAAAAAGTAAAAACAGTCAAGGAATCTTTGGAGATAGTAGAACAAATCGAATCTGAAAAAGATTATCTAAAGAAAAGCACGCCGGATAACGACGCTTTTTTGATAGTTGATAGATTAAAGAAATTATCTGTTCCCATACAGTACATAAA
>JAGHDE010000250.1 GCA_021160085.1 Pseudomonadota bacterium
ACCCTCCCTTGCGCGGCTTTTGTCAATACCCAGTAGTCGATCCATGCAGTTCCCCCTTCTTTAGGACTGGCTATCAACCAGTGTCCTCCTTTGATATTTGCCTGTTGAGCTGCAAAACCCCAAGTGGTAGCAAGCGATAACTCAGGAAACTCGTCAGGATTTGCCCCCCCATCCCAGAGACTCCTGGCATTTTTTGCCAGGATATTCAATTTTTCTTGAATTTTATTTCGATCAAGTTTATCGATATCGAATATGTCATCATAGGTATATCCTAAAGAAAGCGCAGTTACCCAGATATTATTTTTAGAAAAATTGTTGTTTATTGTATACTTCCCGGCATACTTCGGATCCCAAAAGATATTCCAGCTATCAGGGGCCTCTTTTATCACATCCGTGTTATAGGCTAATCCATAAGGTCCGCAGTTGTAAGGGAGACCATACCATTTGTCTTCGTGGATTAATGACTTATCCTCTTTGAAAAAAGGCAGCATGTTTTGAAAGTTGGGCACATTATCAAGGTCGATAGGAGAAAGGTAAACACTGCCTTCCTTGAAGCAGTGAAATCTCGGAGTTTTTGCCAGATCTGCCGGAGGAGAAATGAGATCCGCAGTTCCATTCTTTGCGGCCATATAGAATTCATCCTGGTCGGTAGGGTTGGTGATTTCTACGGCAACATCAAGATTATGCTTCGTCTTAATCAATTTTTTAAAGTCATCCACAAATGGCTTTGCATATCCCCCCCAGCAGGTAATCCTTATTGTTTCGTCCGCTGTCAGAGAGGGTTGAGAGCAGGAAGTTGCCATCATGAAAAAAGCTGCTATCACAAAATAAAATAATTTTTTCATTGTTTGTCCTCCTTATGGTTAGTGGTTTTCCCTACGCAAAACCTGTGCCTGCCATTAATATCATTACACACATGCACCTCCTTTCTTTGATTGGAAGAATCAATTTAACGTCATCGCAGCAACAAAGAAAGCCAATCCTCCTAAAAGAAAAAATGGTGATAAATTTAGCCAGGCGAGTTCAATACTTTTTGTTTCTTCAATGGTTTTGGCTTTCTGTAAAATAGCCTCTATCAATTTTTCCGGAGTATCTTCTTCAGTCAAACGGAAATATTCTCCGTCCGTAATATCGGCAATATTTTTTAACGTATCTTGCACCAGGTTTGTTTTTAAATATTCTCCATCTTCATCTACATAATAGTTTAAAATGGCTGTTCCATCTTCACTTCTGAGAGGGATTAATACCCCTTTTCCGTTCCCAATGCCGATTGTATATATTTTTATTCTTTTATCAGCTGCAAGCTGGGCAAATTCATAGAGAGAAGACTTATCAAGACTAATATCTTCCCCGTCTGAAATAAGAATAATAATCTTTGCTCCTTGACTACGAGAACTTTCCAGCATGGTGATTCCTGATCCGATTGCCTCTCCTAAATCACTTCCCGGGGTAGTAATTTCAGTATCATTAAGATGCTTCAAAATATAACGACAGAATCCGTAATCTCTGGTAAATGGTATGATCTCAATCCCTTTATCGGCAAAAATACAAGCCCCGATTCGCTCACCGTGTAATTTTGAAAGAAGATTTATAGCAAAGTAGCGAGCCCGATTTAATCGATTAAAAATAGTAAAGAGCTCCATTCCCTCTGGAGGAAAACTCACATCTTCTGCCAGCATGGACTTCGAAACATCAATACCAATAGCAAGTTCAATCCCGGCACGATTGAAATACGTTTTTTTATACTGCGCTTTTGGTTGAGCAATAGACAGAGTAACTGAGAGAATGGTAAAACAGAGAAAAAGTGTACTGACTAAATAAGGAATAACACTTTTGTTTTTTCTGGCAAAGGTGTTCAGCCACCTATTAGATTTTCGGTAAGCTTGAATTGAAAAAATAATAAAAAGCGGAATTAATAAAAGCAACCAGAGAAAACAAATACTATCAAAAGCCATCTAATTAATTCCTCAATAATTCAATTACTTTTTAATCTTTCTCTCCACGGGTTCTCCGGGAGCGTACCCTCCCTTTTCAGGAATAATAGCCTCTAAGTTATCTTTGAGCTCTAAACGTCGTTCGGCGTCAACTGTGGTAAACTGGAATTTCCTTGCAATTTGTTCACCATGAAGAAGTTCCAGGTTCCATCTCGGGATATTTTTTTGAAAAGTTGTCGCCGGTATTTTGTCCACAGTATCAATAGATAACTTTAAATCTGATATACCACCCTTTATGGTTCCTATTACTTTTTTCCAATTTTTTTCGGTCTCCAAAACGATAAAAGACCTCAGCAACCTGATTGACCCCCTCATATTATAAATGCGCCAGGTAATATTATCTCCTAACCATTCAACCTCAGTAAGCAAAAAGTTGCACCTGTCGTTCATATCATCAATATGATCTCTCAATCTATTATAAAGTCCTGGAACATCATTTTTTAGAATGGCATTATATTTAGCGAGCTGTATTTGATAAAGGGTTTCAAGGGCGATTAGCCACTGTCGCTCTAAAATTCTCAATTGAACTTCAGGGGCAGGTGTTTTTAATGTTTTATAATAATCCACTGCTTCTTTGTTGCTATCTATATTGTCAGCAATGTTAATCTCGCGCTGGAGCTCTTTGTTCTGAAATTCAAGCGCTTTATATTTTTTATAATGGGTAATGCTGTTAATACCGAAAACAACAAAAACGACTATGCCTAAAATGGATAAAAATAGATGGATAAATTTTTTCATGATAATCGCTCAGTAAAGGGTGGTGAAAAATTCAAATTTTTCTAAACCAGGGTGTCAGACGCAAAAAACAATATGAAGCGAGAAGAAACATGCCTATACAAGCAAACAACCATCGAGTTTCTTTTTTCTTTTTGTGCATCTTTACTAATAATCTATTTTTTTCCAATTCATTGATGTTGCTGTAGACCTCTTCCATTTTGTCTAAGCTAAACCTACGCGGCATATAAAATATTCTTCCCACACTTTTATTTCCTTCCTGGCCTTCAATTGCGGTTTGCACTTCATCATTAACCTCTCCGCCAACTACGATGAGGTAAAGTTTTACACCTAATTTTTCAATCAATTTTACAACGTTTACAAAGTTGGGCAATCCCCTTCTCACATCCTCATCTTTTTTATTCGCTTCAATTCTGCCATCGGTAAACAATACGATGGCCATACCATGACCGAATTTAATTTTTTTTAATTTTTCAGGAATCTCAACTTTTTTAATGGTATTTCCTAAAAGTGAATACCGAAAATCTTTAAGCTCTTCGAAAGAAAGCTGGTTTTCTTCAGGGAGTAACATAAAAAAAGTACAAAGGGCCAACCAGGTTGCATATGACGCATTAGTAGCACCACCCACAGTAAGTTCTCGAAAGACAATCGAATCCGATTCCCTGCTCAACAACCCGACCTTTTCCTTTAGAATCTCTTTATCAAATGTCGGAGGAGCGATCAGCTTTGCATAACTGGAAAAAGCTATTACGCCGACTAAATCATCTTTATGCCTCATGTTTATAAAAGCTCGGGCCCCATTAAGAGCCACGTCTCCTAATGTTAGTCCTCTTTCACTGCTTGCCCTGTTCATAGAGCCGGAAAGATCCTGAACAATCATTATCCACTTTGACTCCAGGCATGTTTTCTGCCAGACACTTGAATATTGAACATTTACTAAGGCAAGGATAGCAATTATCATAAACAGGATGCCTAAAACATCAATTCCGTATTTTTTAATAATATTTGGTTCGAGCTTTTTATTAATAAACGATACCGCTGAAAACCCTGTTTTATTAACATATCTTCCCTTTAAA
>JAGHDE010000005.1 GCA_021160085.1 Pseudomonadota bacterium
CTACAATAAACCTACTCAAAAGGGTTTTTATGAGCATTTTCTGGCCATTGCCGACTCCAGCGACTTCCCGTTGATTATCTATAATATCCCGGGGAGAACGGGGAAGAATATCGAAACTGATACTCTGCTAAAATTGGCTGAACATAAGAATATTATTGGGGTTAAAGAAGCCTCGGGAAATATTTCCCAAGTTATGGCTATTATAAAACACCGGCCGGAAAACTTTGCTGTCTTGAGCGGGGATGATAATTTGACCTTTCCCCTTATTGCCCTTGGTGGTGATGGGGTTGTTTCGGTTGCCAGCAACATTATCCCGAAACGAGTTTGTAATCTGATAGATTCTGCTTTGGATGGAAACTGGCAAGAAGCCAGAAGATGTCACTATGATCTTTTGCCCTTTTTTAACGCTTTGTTTTTGGAAACCAATCCCATTCCTATCAAAGCGGCTTTAGCCATGAAGGGCATGATAAAGGAACGTTATCGGTCTCCCATGTGCCCGCTGGAACCAGACAATAGAACTAAACTTAAAAAAGTCTTGGATGATTTGCATATCCCGTAAAAAAATCAGAGGAGAACAGTATGGAAAAAATAAAGGTAGGAATTTTAGGAGCAACCGGGATGGTTGGTCAAAGGTTTATTCAGCTTTTAGAGAATCATCCCTGGTTTGAAATTTCTGCTCTGGCAGCTTCAGAGAGAAGCGCAGGTAAATCGTATACTGAAGCCATAGCAGGAAGATGGAAGCTGGATACAAGTATTCCGGCAAGGATAGAAGGGCTGGGAGTGAAAAAATGCATACCCGATCTTGATTGTCGGCTGGTTTTTTCTGCTCTGGACGCAAATATTGCCGGGACGGTGGAAGAAGAATTTGCCCGCGCCGGGTATGTGGTGAGCAGTAATTCAAGGAATCACCGCATGGATGAAGATGTTCCCCTTCTCATTCCCGAGATCAATGATGATCATCTGAAAATCGTTGATGAACAGAAAAAAAGACGACAATATAAAGGATTTATCGTAACCAACCCTAATTGTTCAACAATAGGTATGGTTTTAGCTCTTGCTCCTCTTCATAAAGAATTTATCATCAATAAAATAATGGTGACCACTTTGCAGGCATTGAGCGGATCAGGATATCCGGGCGTTGCGTCCATGGATATTATGGATAATGTCCTGCCTTTTATTGGCAGCGAGGAGATGAAGATGGAGACCGAACCCCAGAAAATTTTGGGCCGGTTTGAAAACAATAAGATTGTAATGGCTGATATCACGATCAGCGCATCCTGCAATCGGGTTCCGGTGACTGACGGACACTTGGAAAGCATCAGCATAGAGTTGGAGAAAAAACCATCCCGGCAGGATGTGATCGATGTCCTGAAGGAGTTCAATCCTCTTGAAGAGTTCGATCTTCCTTCATCCCCTTCCCGGCCGATTGTGGTGCGTGAAGAAGATGATCGACCCCAGCCCCGATATGACAGAAACGAGGGTAATGGAATGGCGTGTGTGGTGGGCAGAGTCAGAGAATGTCCGATTTTGGACTATAAATTTAGCGTCTTAAGCCACAACACCATAAGAGGGGCAGCAGGAGCTGCTATTCTCAACGCTGAATATATGAAGGTGAAGGGATTGTTGAAATAAGAATACTTTTCTATTTTTCTAATTTTATTATGATTTTTGATGCCCCGTCCACTTGCGGCGGGGTAATTTATTTCCGGTTTAGAACAGAATAGAAAGGAACCTGAAGGTGAGTACCCTGCATTCATCCAAACATTTTTTACTGCGCCCAGATGATTCCCTTTTCGTGATCATTGATATGCAGGAGAAGCTTGTCCCGGTCATGACCGATAAGGGAAAAATCGTTGACAACGTTATCAAACTTGTCAGATTCTCCCGCATTATCGATCTTCCCATTTTTGTCACGGAGCAGGAGAAGCTGGGAAATACGATTCCGGAAGTTCGCGAAGAACTTCCGGATATTCAACCTGTCACCAAGGTAGACTTTAGCTGTTTTGAATCTCTGGAATTTGCTGAGGTTATTCGCAAAGCAAAAAGGAATACTCTTATCATTTCCGGTATAGAAGCCCATGTCTGTGTGGTTCAGACAGCATTGCAGGCTCTTTCTGATTACAGGGTACATGTGGTGAGTGATGCCGTTTCCTCTCGTTCTTCTCATAATCGAGAGGTTGCCCTGCAGAGAATGCGGCAGTGCGGGGTTACGATCACGTCAACCGAAATGGTTATCTTTGAGCTGTTGAAAAAGGCAGGGACGGATACTTTCAGGAAGGTCCTTAACCTGGTAAAATGATTTCGGAAAAAATATGCTACCCTTCTATTCTTGTTGAAGGGGAATCTTGTCTTTTTTTCTGTAGGCTGTTCCCTGAAAAATCGCTATTGTGTCACCACCCTCATTGGTAATTAATATTGAATAGGTAGCAAGTTTTGGATTTTTTGAAACTTCTTTTGCCTCTGCAATCAGTGTCCCTTTACTAACTGCTTTCAAATAAGAGATGTTTGCATTGATTGCCAAAGCTACTGTTCCATGCGAATTAGAAGCAGCAGCAAAAGCCAGATCGGCCAAGGTGAAAATTGCTCCGCCATGAACAATTTTGACACCGTTCAAGTGTTCTTTTTTGATTTCCAATTTTGCTTTCGCTCTTCCTTCTGATACCTCTAATAACTCAATTCCAACATGTTTTGCAAATTTATCATTTTTAAAAAATTTTTTAATGTTCTTCATCTCACTATTTCCATATTCGAAAATCAGATTAATGACTCTAAACAGCTTACCAGATAGCTTTCTAATAAGAGGATTTTGTGTATACGCACGCTTATCTTTTTCTATGAATATCATTATCTATATTA
>JAGHDE010000050.1 GCA_021160085.1 Pseudomonadota bacterium
GACTTATTATTGATGGCACCGGGCAGGCCGGCAGAAAGGGGGATGTGGGGATTTCAGGTGAGAAGATCATCTTTGCCGGAGAACCTTTTTCAGGCTGCTGGGAGGGGAAGATAATTTGCGCTGAAGGCAAGGTTGTGGCTCCGGGATTTATCGATATCCATTCTCATTCGGATTTCAATCTTCTTTTAAATCCAAAAGCGGAAAGCAAGGTTTGCCAGGGTGTTACCACTGAGTTGGTAGGGCAGTGCGGTGTTTCTGGAGCCCCGTTAGAGGGGGCTGTCAAAAAGCGGAAAAAAGATGAATTGGTAGATTCAGGTCTTTCCATAAACTGGTCAACCTTAAATGAATATTTGCTCCGATTAGAAGAAGTAGAACCCATCGTCAATGTGGCTACTTTGGTGGGACATGGAAACCTTCGAGGTGCAGTAGCAGGGTATGAAAATCGACCAGCAACAAAAAAAGAGTTGCAGAAAATGAAAACCCTGCTTGCCAAGAGTTTGGAGATGGGAGCATTCGGTCTTTCAACCGGACTCATCTACCCCCCCGGTATCTATTCTTCTGCCGAAGAATTGCTGGCTTTAACAAAATTGGTTGCCGAATTTGGAGGAATTTACGCTACTCACCTTCGCAGTGAAGGGGATGAACTGATAGAATCGGTTCAGGAAGCTCTTTTTATAGCTGAGGAAACCGGCGTTTCTCTGCAACTTTCTCATCTGAAGACCCAGGGAAAAAGAAATTGGACAAAATTGCCTTCTTTGTTTCGTATGATCGAAGACTCCCGCAGAAAAGGAATAAATGTCCATGCTGATCGATACCCATACACTGCCTCCTCAACAGACCTCGATATACTTCTTCCCTCCTGGGCCTGGGAAGGTGGTGGTGAGAAAGAGTTAAAGCATTTGGAGGAACCAGATTCTCAAGATAAAATGACAAAAGAAATTCTGTTTCATAATCCTGAACCAGAGTTTTGGGATAACGTGATTATAGCTACGGTCAAGAATGAAAAAAATCGTTATTTGGAGGGAAAAACGCTAACGGAAATTGCCGCCCAAAAGAAGCGAGATCCCTGGGACGTTCTTTATAAACTGCTACGAGAAGAAGAACTTAACGTGAGTGCAAATTTCTTTTTTATGAGTGAAGAAAATTTGAAACAAATCCTCAGCAAAGAATATTGTATGATCGGGACTGATAGTGCAGCTCGATCAGTTTCAGGAATCCTGAGCAGGGGAAAACCACATCCCCGTGGATTTGGAACCTATCCGCGTATTCTCCATAGATGGACTGGGCCAGGGAAGCTATTTTCCATGGAAACCGCGATCCATAAAATGACCGGACTGCCGGCAAAAAAAATAGGATTGGATAACCGGGGAATCATCCGGACGGGCTATTTTGCTGATCTGGTAGTGTTTAATCCCTCTGCTGTTAAAGATCAGGCTGATTACGGTAATCCATTCCAATGCCCGGTAGGTATTGAGCATGTTTTTGTTAATGGCGAAGAGATTGTTACGGACGGAAAGATAACCGGGAAGAAGCCAGGGAAAATTCTTCGTAAGCGAACAAATTAAATATTTCTGGATCATTTCCCGATTAGTTGATGCAACCTGCCTGCTGCGCTAACGGCACAGGTAGACGCACAGGCAGGAGGGTTCGAGGATTCAAGTGGTCGAGTGCTTTGTAGATTTCCAAATAGAACTGACAGGATTTTTGCCAAACTTTTAACTTTTTATAATTCTTATCCGCCTCAGGCGGATCACTCGAACCCCTGACCCCTTGAATCCTTTGAAAATTACCATATCTTTTGGAGATGAGTCTTAACTAAAAATTGGCTGCAAAAAATCTTGATTCGCTTTCAAAACCCGCTTCTGGCGTTTTGTAAAGATTTTTGTTATACATCTGGTCAAAAGGTGGCAGAAGTATTTTTAGCGGCAGCGAAGGGGGAAATTCCTAATTAAGAGTTGATCAAAAACGATGTCATTGTATTAACCACAGGATGTTCCGCAATAGCGTGTGGCAAGCAGGGATTGTTATTACCTGAATATGCAGCTATGCATGCGGGAAGCGGATTAGCTGAAGTGTGTGGATACCGCCGGTATTTCACATGGGTTCCTGCGTAGACAACAGTCGTATACTGCACGGCAGCCACTGCAGTAGTGAAAGAAGGTGGATTAGGAGATGATTGCCCATATAGACAAAAAACGAAAAGCTCTTGGTATCGACAAAGCCCGAGAACGGGTGCTTTGTGATATGGCAATGAGACGTGAACTGGATGTGGTGTGACAAAAATTAGCAGACTCAATAATAGGAGTAACATGTATTCAAAAA
Source organism: Pseudomonadota bacterium (assembly GCA_021160085.1). GTDB lineage: Bacteria > Desulfobacterota > WTBG01 > JAGOGO01 > JAGOGO01 > JAGHDE01. The sequence goes on from JAGHDE010000050.1 coordinate 2,323, forward strand.
TTGTTATGGATCATTTTCAGAATCCCCGAAACGTGGGGAAAATAAAAGATGCTGATGGGATTGGTAAAGCCGGTACTGGAAACTGTGGTGATATGATAGAAATGGCCATTAAAGTCGAAGATGAAAAAATTAAAGATATAAAATTTTTAACCTTTGGATGTGTTGCGGCGATTGCAGTTTCCAGTATGGTCACTGAAATGGCAAAAGGACAGCCTGTTGGGGAAGCCAAAAAAATTACCAACGATTCAGTGGCGGAAACACTTGGTGGGTTGCCGGAAAACAAGCTGCACTGTTCAAACATGGGGGCTGATGCGCTCCAGATAGCTATTAAAGACTACGAGGAGAAAAAAACTGGGAAGACCAGAGAAAATTGAAGCAGATAGTTTAATAAACCGGAGCGAGCTTTTATGGGAAACTTCAGAACAACAAGAAGC
>JAGHDE010000064.1 GCA_021160085.1 Pseudomonadota bacterium
CGCGTGCCCTGTACGGCATTCAGCGCGCTGAACTGTTCCCGGTGGTCAATGTGGATGCCGGTAGGAGTAAACAACATCAGCCCGACATCTATGGCTTCGGAAAGGCGCTGACCCTGGAGCAATACAATGTCAATCTGGGCATCAGTTCCTGGGAAATCGATTTTTTCGGCCGCATCCGCAGCCTGAAAGAACAGGCGTTGGAAGAGTATCTGGCCACGGATGAGGCCCGCCGCAGCGCCCAGATCGCGATGGTGGCCGAGGTTGCCAGGGTGTACCTGACCCTTGGCGCCGACCGGGAAAATCTTAAACTGGCCCGGTCTACGCTGGAGACCCAGCAGGCCGCCTATGATTTAATCCGGCGGCAATATGACGTTGGGGTCGCCACCAAACTGGATCTGCTCCGGGCGCAGATTCCGGTGGATTCGGCTACAGGAGATGTGGCTCGTTTCACCCGAATGGTGGCGCAAGACCGGAACGCCTTGAATCTCCTGGCTGGTTCTGCAGTGCCTGAAGAACTCCTGCCAAACGACCTTGCGAGTATTAACCCGCCCAAAGAAATTTTTGCAGGCCTGTCTTCTGCGACACTTTTAAGCCGGCCGGATATTATGGCTGCTGAACATCGGCTGAAGGGAGCATACGCCTTTATCGGCGCGGCCCGGGCCGCATTTTTTCCGCGCATTTCTTTGACCACTTCGATCGGGACGGCCAGCGCCGAGCTGTCCGGTCTTTTCGGCTCCGGATCAAAATCCTGGAATTTTGCGCCGCAGATCGATGTACCGATTTTCGATGCCCGGACCTGGGCCGCATACAGGGTCAGCAAGGCACAACGGGAAATCGTGCTTACCCAATATGAAAAGGCGATTCAGACCGCCTTTCGGGAGGTGGCCGATGCACTGGCCGTTCAAGGCACGGTGGATCAGCAGGTGTCTGCCCAGCAATCTCTGACAAATGCCGTTGCAGATACCCACCGCCTCTCCACTGCACGTTATACGAAGGGGATTGACAGCTACTTGGGCGTCCTGGATGCGCAGCGATCCCTCTTTGCTGCACAACAGGGGCTTATCTCGCTCCGCCTGGCAAGGCTCGCCAATCAGGTGAGGCTTTATGCGGTACTGGGGGGGGGTAACTAAACCAGGGCCACCAAGGTGAAAAATAAAGAAAAAAATCTGGGTTGAGGAAGTTGCGGAACTCAAAAAATAACCACCATAACTTTAGATCCTAACAAAGGAGGTAAACCATGGAAAAATCGACTCCAGTGAATGGCGGGGAAGCTTTGTTGGAACTTTTCAACATTCAAGGGATTGACTTTATTTTTTGTTCCCCCCTGTCGGTGTGGGCTCCATTATGGGAAGCATTAGCAAAGCAAAAGGAGATCGGAAAAACCGAATCTCCCCGGTATATTAACTGCCGTCATGAAATTTTGGCGGTGGGGTTGGCATCAGGCTATTATAAGGCAACCGGGCGTCCCCAGGTTGTACTTCTTCCCACCGGCGTGGGGGTATTAAACGGCTCTATGGCTATTCGCGGGGCTTATCAAGAAAGGGTTCCCATAATTATCCTTGCTCCGAACTCCATAGGGTTTGGAGAAATCCCTAATCTTGATCCTGGGGCTGAGTGGCCCTCTTTGTTGGGAGATCTCGGCGGTCCGGTCAGAATTTCTGAAAGTTTTGTAAAATGGAGCAAGGAAGTTAAGAATCCCCGGGACCTGATTTCCGATTTTTGCCGGGCCTGTTATTTTTCTGAAATGGTTCCCCGGGGTCCAACCCTGTTGAGTATCCCCTTTGACATTCTTATGAACACAATTCCTTTCACCTTGCCATCAAAACTAAAACCTCATCCCCTGTTTGCTCCCGCCGACACCCTTAAAAATATTGCGCGAATACTGATAGAAAGTAAAAATCCTGTCATCATCAGTGAACATGCTTGCCGCAACCAGGAAGAAGTCAATATTTTAACAAAGCTCGCCGAGCTTTTAGGGTCTCCGGTTTTTGAGTTCTTTTTGCCGACGTACAAAAATTTTTCCAGAAGCCATCCCCTCCATGGAAAAGGGCCGGTAGAAGAAATCCTTAAGGATACGGATTGCATACTGGTTGCCGGATCGAATGCTCCCTGGCATCCCCCACTAATTGATTTTCAAAGCAACTGCAAGGTTATTGTAATGGAAGAAGATCCGTTGCGCCCCCGCTCTCCTTACTGGGGTTATAAGACTGATTATTGTATAGCAGGTGATATAGGAGCTAATTTGTCTGAACTGTATCGACACACAAAAAATGAAATCAAGAAGACCCCCCAGATGCTCAAGAAAATTGAGCAACGGTTGAAACGCTGGAAGACGTATAATGATAAAAAAAGAAAAAGCTGGCTGAAGGAAACTGAACAAACACAGACGCAGAAACCCATTCACGCTTCGTGGCTTTTTCAAACCCTTAGTGAGATCCTGCCGAACGATTCAATTATTGTCGACGAGATTATTGCTCAGGGGAATCTAATGATGCAACATCTGTTTCAAAACGAATCATTTTCTCACTATCGAGGTATGGCTGGGGGATTAGGCACCGGGATCCCCACCGCGCTGGGTATAAAGTTGGCAGAACCCGAAAAGCTGGTAGTCTGCTTGATTGGAGATGGTTCTTTCAGTTATGATCCCATACTTGCCAGCTTGGGCTTATCGCAGCAGTACAACCTCCCTATTTTGATTATAATCTGTAACAACCAAGGCTTTGTCTCCCAAGCCTGGAATATTCAAAAATATTTTCCTCAGGGTTGGGCGTTCAAAACCGGTAACTTTTTAGGGGATGTGATTGAACCCACACCAGAATATTCAAAAATCGCTCTCGCATTTGATGGATATGGCGAGCGAGTAGAGGATCCCGGAAAAATAAAACCGGCTGTAGAGCGGGGGGTTGCGGCTGTCAAAAAAGGGCGGTTAGCAGTTATAGATGTAATTTTAAAGCCATGAGATTGTTAATAAAGGGGAAACGTTAAGATTTTTTCTCAGATTTACGGGGAAGATCAAGGGAAATCTGAATAGACCGCGCCCCTTTACCCCCTTTTAGGGCCGCCACCATTCCGGTAATGCTGTTAATGAACATCTCCTGGATAAATGGTTTTAAAGGAGCGTAAGTACCATTTAGTATAAGAGAGACCGAGGGTGCTTGCTCAACTTTTAAAAACCTGTTTTCGAGCAGGTCAGCCAGACCCTTTACATCATTGATATCAAAGCAGGGAGCCTTGAGATCAAACGGTTGGTCGGTCATAAGTGCCACGAGATCATCATTATCTTCGCACAGCAGGTCATGATGAGCCTTTTTTCGAAATACTTCGACTTTCAGCTTTGCTTCACGCTTAAAGCCTTCAGTGAAAATAATGTCCACGTCATCGAAGTGCGTGGCTGCCAGGTGAACCAAAGGCGTATCTTGATCGGTATCTTTGACGATGGCAGCCTTGGTGGGTGAAGAGATAACCACTGTGGCGGCGCCGGCTTTCTTGTGACGCCAGCTGTCTTTTCCTTCATGATCAATATCAAAGCCATGGGTATCATGTTTGACAGTGCCCACGCGACATCCTCGTTGTTTAACCTCGGCAATAAGTTTTTCCAACAGAGTTGTTTTACCACTGTCTGATTTTCCTACGATTGAGATGATTGGCGGCATGATTTCTCCTTATCAGGATAAAAAATTTTCATGGTAGATTATCATTTATCGCTGAGCTTGACAATAGGTATCAAATGATTATTTTTTAAAGGGCAAATTGATTACGTACAAATTTCTTTCAGAAAGGTGATAAAAGAGATGATAAAATTAGATAAATTCACGATAAAAGCTCAGGAAGCGATTGTCGATGCTCATACTATCGCAAAAAATAATGACCATCAACAGGTGGAGCCTGAACACCTGCTTTTGGCTCTTCTGGAACAGCCAGAAGGGTTAACAGGACCTCTTTTAAAAAAACTTGGCGCTGATCCGAACATTATCAATGGTCAATTGAGAGAGGCTGTTAAAAAAATCCCAAAAGTTTACGGAGCAACGAGTGGACAGCCCTATATTTCTCCCCGCACGGAAAAAATTTTGAACGAAGCCCTCAATGAGGCTGCTCGTCTCAAGGATGAATATGTGAGCGCCGAGCTTATCCTCATTGCCATAGCAGTTGAAAAAGAGGGAGAAGCTTCCCGTATTTTAAAAGGCGCCGGGGTTTCCAGAGATCGAATCCTTAAAACATTACTGGAAATACGGGGTTCTCAGAGAGTAACCGATCAAAATCCCGAAGAGAAGTACCAGGCTTTAGCGCGTTACAGCCGTAATCTTACCGATTTGGCTCGCCAGGGAAAGCTCGATCCGGTGATTGGGCGTGATGAGGAAATTCGACGGGTCATTCAGGTGCTCTCCCGCCGGACAAAGAATAACCCCGTAATCATCGGAGAGCCGGGAGTTGGTAAAACCGCAATTGTAGAAGGACTGGCCCAGAGGATTGTCAAAGGAGATATTCCGGAAACACTTAAAAATAAAAAGGTGGCGGCTCTTGACATGGGAGCCTTAGTGGCCGGAGCCAAGTACCGGGGGGAATTTGAAGACCGGCTCAAAGCGGTATTAAAAGAAGTGGAAGAAGGAGAGGGAGATATTATACTCTTTATCGATGAGCTTCATACTGTTGTGGGTGCCGGCGCTGCCGAGGGAGCGATTGATGCATCCAACATGCTTAAACCGGCTCTTGCCCGGGGAGAACTCCGCTGTATCGGCGCAACCACGCTCAATGAGTATCGAAAGTATATTGAAAAAGATGCGGCCCTGGAGAGGCGTTTTCAGCCTATTGTGGTGAGTGAGCCCACCGTAGAAGACGCAATTTCAATCCTGCGGGGATTGAAAGAACGCTATGAGGTTCACCACGGTGTTAAAATACAGGACGCCGCCCTAATTGCTGCCGCTACCCTTTCCAACCGCTACATTTCCGATCGTTATTTGCCCGATAAAGCTATTGACCTGATAGATGAATCAGCTTCCCGGCTGAGGATCGAAATTGACAGCCTTCCCGCTGAAATTGATGAAATTGAACGGACAATAACAAAATTAGAAGTTGAACGGGAGGCACTGAAAAAGGAAAAGGATCAAACTTCTAAGCAGAGATTGAAAGACTTGGAAAAACAGTTGGCCCAATTAAAAGATAATGTTCAGGGCATGAAAATCCGGTGGCAGCAGGAGAAGGAGTTGATCCAGAGCATCCAGCGATTGCGGGAGGCCATGGAAAATCTCAAGACCAAGTATGAACAAGCGTACGAAAACGCCCGGAAGACAAACCTGAACGAGGATTATCAAAAAGCTGCCGAGGCCCAGCTTCTCTTAAACAAAGCCCAGGATGAGTTAGATGAAAAAATTAAAAAATACCAGGAAATTCCCGAAAATGAGAGAATCCTTACCGAAGAAGTTCGGTCTGAGGATGTGGCTGAAGTGGTAGCCCGCTGGACCGGAATACCGGTTACCAGGATGATGGAAGGAGAGATTGATAAGTTGCTCCACATGGAGGAGCGGATTGAGCAAAGAGTGGTCGGACAAGATGAGGCAGTGAAACTGGTTTCCAATGCGGTAAGAAGGGCTCGATCCGGTTTGCAGGATTCCAATCGACCTATTGGATCTTTCATATCGTTGGGTCCTACTGGAGTGGGAAAAACGGAATTGGGCCGGGCATTGGCAGAATTTCTTTTTGATGATGAACACGCTATGGTCAGGATTGATATGTCGGAATTCATGGAAAAGCACTCGGTGGCCCGGCTCATTGGCGCTCCCCCGGGATACGTAGGATATGATGAGGGAGGCTATCTCACCGAGGCAGTGAGGAGAAGACCTTACTCAGTGATCCTGTTTGATGAGATTGAAAAAGCCCACAGCGAAGTATTCAATATTCTTCTTCAGATACTTGATGACGGGAGGCTCACTGATGGCCACGGGAGGACGGTCGATTTCAAGAATACCATCATTATGATGACATCCAATTTAGGAAGTCAGTGGATTCAGGATCTGGGAGAAAAGGATCATGAAGAGATGAAAAACCGGGTTATGGAGGTGCTTCGAAACAGCTTGAAACCGGAATTTTTGAACCGAATTGATGAAATCGTTATTTTTAATAATCTCGATCGTGAGAACATTAAAAAAATTATAGATATCCAGATGAAACACTTGAAAGCCCGGCTCACGGAGAAAAAGATGGATATCGAATTAACCAAAGCCGCCAAAGAGATGCTTTGCGAGCGGGGCTATGATTCCACTTACGGAGCCCGGCCTTTAAAACGGGCAATTCAGAAATACATCCAGGACCCTCTCGCGTTAAAGATTCTGGAAGGAGAATTTTCGGAAGGAGATACCATAGTGGTGGATGTAGATAAGGTGCGAAAAGAATTTTTGTTTAATCATCGAAAAAAAAGCGAAGCGGCGTAACTGTCATTGACAAGCAGGGGTGCAAGAAGCCAATCAGGCCTATCTCACAATAACGGACCGGACCTGTTTTTTGATTTTTTTTCGAAATTGATCAAATTCATCATCAGAATATGTCTTTTTGTTCATGAATTTTGGGTCCATTGTTTTGGAGGGGGTGAACTTCTGCAGGACATAAAGACGGGCATTTTTTACCAGCCTGGCGATTGATATCAGATCATCTTCTTTTAATTGAGATTTTACAACGGTGGTGCGAAATTCGTGCTGGATATTGGACTTCTTAATAATTTTAATACTCTGCCCGATAAGGTCGGTATTGATTTTGGATCTGGTGATCTTCCGGTATTTTTCCAGAGGCGCCTTTACGTCCATTGCTATATAATCGATGAGTTTGTCTTCGATTAATGTCTTCAGAACTTCGGGGCGTGTCCCGTTTGTGTCGATCTTGATCAGATAGCCCCTGTCTTTTATCTTTCTGATAAAGTCGATGAGATCAGGCTGTAATGTCGGTTCTCCTCCGGTAATGCTCACCGCGTCAAGCTTTCCCTTTCGTTTTTCCAGAAAAGCAAATATTTCTTCCTCGGGTATGCATTCCTCATAAAG
>JAGHDE010000125.1 GCA_021160085.1 Pseudomonadota bacterium
ATCATAGCCTCTATCTACGGCCTTCTTGAGCCAAACAATAGACTCTTCCACCTTGTCTTGTATTGAATAGATACAGGCTATGTTATAGTAGCTGACAGCCCTTTCTGGTTCAATCTCGATTATCCTCTTAAATAAACTAATAGCCTTATCGTTTTCTCTCTTATTCATATATAAAACAGCCAGGTTATTTAAGGTTTGGATAGACTCCGGGTCAAGTGATAACGCCTTCTGATATTGAGCTATTGCTTCATCCAGTTTTCCCTTTCCAAAATACAGTCTTCCCAAATTGTAATGCAAACCGGGATTATCCGGATCAATCTCCAGATTTTTCTGATTTTTTTCAATAGCACTGTCGATTTTCCTTCGGAGCAGTAATGCTTTTTTAAGGTTGTTATTAGCCTCAGCACAATCCGAGTCTGTTTGCAAGGCTCTTTGAAAATTCTCAATGGCTTCATCAATTTTGCCGATCCCCATTAAAACAATACCTAATTTGAGATACGCCTCCGTATAATCAGTATCTATCTTCAGAGCCTTTAAATAATGTTCAACTGCCTCAGCTGTATTACCTTGTGCAGCAAGAACAGCCCCCAGATTATACTCTGCTTTTGTTAAATCGGGTCTTATCCGCAAGGCTTTCCGAAAACTTGCAACAGCATCATCCGGCCTCCCCGCCCGCATCAAAGCAACACCCAAATTAACCCGCGCTTCAGTATAATTACGATCTATCTTCAAAGCAATTAAATAATGTTCAATTGCCTCAGCTGATTTACCCTGGTCAGCTAAAGCGTTTCCTAAATTGTAGTGAGCCTTCACAAAATCAGGGTTTATCTGTAACGCTATTAAATAATGTTTAATTGCCTCAGCTATTCGCCCCTGCTCCCCTAAAGCCTTCCCTAAGTTATTGTGGGCTTTTGCAAAACCAGGGTTTATCTGCAACGCTATTAAATAATGTTCAATTGCCCCGTCTGTTTGTCCCTGCTCGGCCAAAGCACGCCCCAAATTATAGTGTGGTCGAGCCTTTTGGGGAGACTTTTTTACACAATCTCTCCAGAGGGTTGAATCGTTGCTCCAGACCTTGTTTCTCTCCCAGCTCCAAAAGGAAAGGAGAGCGATAGCCAGACACAGCATAGATATTATCAGCCATTTCGGCTTTATATATTGAAAAATCAGGACAACCACCATCAGACTAAGCATCATCGATGGCAAATAGAGACGGTGTTCAAATATAATATCAAGCGCAATAATCGAGGACTCAATCACCAGGTTCCCCAAAAACCATATGATGCAAAAAGATAAAAGAGGATGCTTTTTCACACGGCAGCATGCAAACCCAATCAATCCTGCAACTGCCGCTATGGAAAACAAAGTGGTTATAGGATCAAACAAAGAGATAGAAAGTGGAAAATCATAATCCAGATTAAGCCGGGAAGGATTAGGAAATATCAGAAGGCTCAGGTAGTAGATCACTACCCGGAATTCGGTCAGCACTCTTTGGAGCAAGGTGAAATCCCAGTTTTCGTAATCTGAAAATATACCTTCAAAGGAACTGCTTCCAAGGCAGACAAAGGCCGCAACTGAAAAAATAACCAGCATCCCTGAAAACCACAAGGCTCGTCGTTTTAACCAAACAATGCTCAAATTCTGAAAAAAGACCCATTCATACAGAAAAATAAAAGGGGGAAGGGTTGCTGCTATTTGCTTGGAACCAAGGGCAAACAGGCCGGAAATCAGACAACCTGCGAAAAGACAACATTTTTTTTTCATATCCCTGGCAATACGGGCTTTTATGTATAACAGCAGGGAAAAAAGATAAAACATTGCCGACATGCTCGTCATCCTCTGTACAATATAGGCAACCGATTGAGTTTGAATTGGGTGAACAAGCCATATGAAAGCAGCAAAAAAAGCTATGAAGGAATAATTGGAAAATCTGGTAGCGGAATTAATGGTTGGGACTGGCGGGTTGTAAGTTTCTGGTTGCAAGTGCCGAGTTGATACGATCAAGGTCATCTTAAAAAAAAAGTAGAGCATTATTCCGGTCACGATATGGATCAGCATATTAATCAGATGGTAACCAATAACATTGTCCTTGTGTAAATAGTAATTCAGAGCAAAACTTAACATTGCCACTGGACGTTTTGAGGAAAATGCATTTTTAATGTTTTCCAATGTGAGACTGCTCAGACGAATAGATACATTATCCTCTATGTTTCTTATATCGTCGAAGGCAAAAGGATTATCCAGGGTGTTTAAATAAATCAAGGCGCCAACAAGCACCATAACCAACAAGAGCAGCCCCTCGCCCATACCTTCTAATGAACCTGTCAGCCTTCCGGCGGAATCACCTTTGCTTTTGGGGAAATAACCAGCCTTGCGATGATTTATTCGTTGTTTTTTTCTTCCCATAATTGCTTTTCTCTGTTCATGCTGTTGCCCAAACCCTTGTTTGTTTTGCCAAAGATGTTTCTGATAAATCTAAGGATTGTAAAACGCAAGGTATGTGTACAATATTTTGTGTATTTTTAAAGGATAGAAAAAAAGGCGCTTTTCCTATAAAAAATTTTATCAAAAATCTTTAAAGTAAAAAAGAAGCGCCCATAAATTTTCTATATTTGAATCCTGCTTTTCTGTCCCCTATTTTCAGGTATAGCCTTCAACCATTATATCGTCTCCAAATCTTCGGGTCTTGATCCTGTGAAGCACAAGAGAATCTTTCACTTTCGAAATTCCATTGCCGCCAACAATCAGGGGGGCATTCTTACCGCCAATTATACGGGGAGCATAAAAGAAAATCACCTTATCCACTATGCCTGCCTTAAAAGCAGAGGTGTTGATCCGACTCCCTCCTTCAATCAGAATGCTGGTAATATCCTTTTTTCCTAATATTTCCATGAGTAAAGTTAAGTCAACACTCTTTCGGGAAGGAATCACAATCACCTTTCCACCCTGGTTTTCAATCGCCCGTATCTTTTTTAAAGAGGCTTTTGGCGTAGTGGCAATCAGGGTTGGTGCATTGGACGCGAGGTTTAAAACTTTGGCCCGAGGAGAAATCTTCAGAGTAGAATCAACAACTATTCTTACTGAATCCCTTCCTCTCCGCTTCTGCAAACGTGTGGTTAGCATGGGATCATCCCTTTCAATCGTGCCTATCCCTACAAGCACTGCATCCACCTGATTTCGTAATTGATGGACATATTGACGGGACTTCTCATTAGTAATCCATTTTGAATCTCCACCTTCTGCTGCTATTCTGCCATCCAGACTGGTTGCCGCCTTTAGAATGACAAAAGGGCGTTGAGTGGTTACATACTTAACAAAAATTTCATTAAGTTTTCTGCATTCCTCCTCGAGGATTCCAGTCTTAACGTCAACCCCCCCCTCTCTCAATTTTTGGATACCTTTGCCATTCACCAAGGGGTTAGGATCAGACATCCCTACAAAGACTCTTTTTATTCTGCTTTCAAGAAGAGCATCCACACAAGGTGGAGTTCTGCCGTAATGGATACAGGGCTCTAAGTTTAGATACAGGTCGGCTCCCATTGCCTTATTTCCTGCTTCTTTAAGGGCATTTATTTCTGCATGAGGACTTCCGGCCCGGCAATGATATCCCCGTCCTGCAATTTGACCATCTTTAACAATTACCGCCCCTACCAGGGGATTGGGACTGGTATTGCCCAGCGCTCTGGCGGCCAACCTTATAGCAAGACGCATATAGTGTTCAGAAATTTTGGTGTCTAAATCGTTCAAAACAGTTAAATATGTTTAAGATTTTCTATCTCCATCTTTTTCCCGGCTAACAATCAGTTCCTTGACCTCACACATAAAATCGGTAATGTCTCTAAAAGACCGATAAACAGAAGCAAATCTGACATAGGCTACCTCATCCAAGCCATGTAACTCCTTCATGACCTGCTCTCCAATAACTGATGAGCTTATCTCCTTTTCTCCTTTTCCCCGGAGTAATTCCTCAACTCTCTGCACCACTCCATCCATTTCTTCAGCACTGATTGGTCTTTTCTGACATGCCTTCTGGATTCCGGTTAAAACCCGGTCTCGATCAAAACGCTCTCGACTTCCATCCTTTTTGATTACCATCGGCATAATTTCTTCGATCCGTTCGTGAGTGGTAAAACGCCGTTTGCAGGATAAACATTCCCGGCGTCTACGGATGGCATTACCATCTTTTCCTATTCTGGAATCGATCACCCGATTTTCCATATGGTGGCAATAAGGACACTTCATAAAAACAACCTCCCTTTTTAAATTCTTCCAAGAATTATTGGTTGGAGATCTCTTTTTATTGGAAATTTATTACAAATTTTGAGAATATCGAAAAAGCGCCTCGATGTCAATAATGGACTGAGATCATTCCTTAACACAAAAATCTATTTCAAGTCTTGCTTTTTCGCAGCTTGACTTTGGATGTTTTCTATTATATTTTTATAAAAAAAAGACTATCTTACCAATGAAGGTTGCCGCTGTAATTCCTGCGCGTTATCATTCGACCCGCCTCCCGGGTAAACCGCTTGCCGACATAGCCGGAGAACCTATGATTCGGTGGGTTTATGAAAGAGCTCGAAGTGCTCGGTTGGTAAATGAACTCTGGGTGGCGACAGACGATGAGCGAATTTATAAGGCAGTAAAAAGTTTTGGTGGAAATTGTCAAATAACTTCACCAAAACATCTCTCTGGGACCGATCGTATCGCTGAGATAGCGAAAGGAATGGATTGGGATCTTGTGGTCAATGTGCAGGGAGATGAACCGCTTATCGATCCAGCCATGGTTGATGCAGTTATTATCAGTCTTCAGGAAGATTCGTCGATTGGCATGAGCACCCTGAAGAGAAAAATAACTGCGGTGAATGAAATTTTTGATCCCAATGTGGTAAAGGTAGTTACTGATAAAAATGAATATGCGCTCTATTTTTCACGTTCACCAATTCCTTATTTTCGTGATGCCTGGAAAAGCATCAAAAGTATTGAGGCTGTGCCGTTACCCTTTTCAGCCTTCAAACATGTGGGGTTATATGCCTATAAGCGTGAGTTCCTTCTTCACCTTACCGGATTAAAACCAACCCCTTTAGAAAAAATTGAGCGCTTGGAACAATTACGGGCATTAGAGAATGGATTTAAAATCAAAGTAAAAACCACTGAAAAAGACTCCCTTAGTGTCGATTCCACGGCTGACTTATTACAAATACGCCAGCTGGTTGAAGCCAAAGGGTTTTTATGTGCCTGTAAACAATAAATTATTAATAGCTTAGATTAATAAGATATGACTCGAACAGTAATAATAGATAACATCAGATTAGGAGGCGGCAATCCTTTAGCATTAATATCTGGACCTTGTGTTATTGAAGACAAAGAATCGACTTTACGCCTGGCCCAGGAGCTAAAAAATATAACTAAAACGCTTGGTGTTCCCCTGATTTTCAAAGCTTCCTATGATAAAGCAAACCGAACTTCTATCAATTCTTACCGGGGACCAGGGCTCGAAGAGGGCTTGACTATTTTAGCGGAAGTTAAAAAAAAAATTGGCGTTCCTGTGCTTTCAGATGTACATCAACTTTCCGAAATAGAGCTTGCGGTCCAGGTTTTGGATGTAATCCAAATCCCCGCATTTTTATGCCGGCAAACCGACCTTATAACCGCAGCTGCCCGTCAGGGTAAAACAGTCAACATAAAAAAGGGGCAATTCCTTTCTCCCCAGGAAATAGAACCAATCATCAAAAAAATAACTTCTTTCGATAACAACGATATCCTTTTAACTGAACGGGGAACAACCTTTGGGTATAATAACCTGGTGGTGGACATGAGGTCCTTAATAATTATGCGGAAATTTGGATTTCCGGTAATTTTTGATGCCACTCATAGTGTCCAGCTGCCGGGAGCAAAAGGAACCGCCTCGGGCGGAGAGCGGCAATTTGTTTCTCCACTGGCAATGGCTGCGGCGGCTGTGGGTATTGATGGGGTTTATATGGAAGTGCACGAAAACCCGGAGAAAGCCCTTTGTGATGGGCCTAATTCTCTAAAAATCACCGACCTGCCTTATTTGCTGGATAAAATCAAAAAAATTTCCGCAATCAGTAAAGGGAACAATGAAAAATGATTAAAGAAACCGCCCGGCGGGTCTTGAAAATTGAAGCGGAAGCTATTTTTAACCTTATTGACAAAGTTGATGAAAATTTTGTTCTTGCGGTTGAGCTTATCACGAAATGCAAAGGGAAAATTGTCTTGACCGGAATCGGTAAATCAGGACTGATCAGCAAAAAAATTGCGTCTACTCTTGCCAGCACAGGCACCCCGGCTTTTTTTATGCATCCAGCCGAGGGGATCCATGGCGATCTGGGGATGCTATCTCAAAAAGATATTGTCATTATTGTTTCTCATAGCGGTGAAACTGAAGAAATCATTCAGTTGATACCAATCTTCAAGCGAATGGGCTTGAAAAAAATTGTTATTACGAGCAACCCTGAATCCACATTGGCTTCGGGGGGGGACATAATTATCAATACCAGAGTTAAGGAAGAGGCTTGTCCGTGGGGTTTAATTCCTACCTCCAGCAGCACTGCTTCCTTAGCTATGGGAGACGCCCTTGCAATAGCAATTCTGGAGAAAAAGGGATTCAAAGAAGAAGATTTTGCCATCCTTCATCCAGGAGGCCCCTTGGGAAAAAGACTCCTTCTCCGAGTAGAAGATATAATGCACAAAGGAAAGGATATCCCTTTGGTCAGCAAAAACACCCTTGTGAAAGATGCGCTGTTAGAAATGACATCCAAACGCCTGGGAATTACGGGGGTCGTAGATAAGAACAAAAAACTATTGGGCCTCATCACCGATGGAGACCTGCGACGGGGGCTGGAAAAATATGATGATCTTCTTAATGCAAAAGCTTCAGAAATAATGACAGCCAACCCAAAACGGATCATTCAGGATGCTCTGGCTGCTCAGGCTCTCCAACTGATGGAAAAATATTCTATCACGTCCCTTTTTGTCTGTAAAAAAACCAGCAAAAATCAGGTGGCTGGTATTATCCACATGCACGATATACTAAAAGAGGGGATCATTTAGATGATTAATAAAGCAAAAAGAGTCCGTATGTTGATACTGGATGTAGACGGCGTAATGACTGACGGAGGAATAGTCTATTCAAACAAAGGAGATGAGTTTAAAACATTTAATGTCAAAGACGGGTTGGGAATAAGAATGCTAATCCAGGGAGAAATCAAGGTGGTCATAATCTCAGGCCGAAAATCGAGAGCGGTGGATTATAGGGCTGAGGATTTGGGCATCAAAGACGTTTATCAGGGGGTTAAGGACAAAGTTTCGGTATTTGAAGAAATCCTGAAAAAGGATAAAATAACATCTGAGAAGGTGGGTTTTATTGGCGATGACCTGGTGGATTCCCCTTTATTGTCGAAGGTAGGGTTTGCAGTTAGCGTTTACGATGCTGTTGATGAAATAAAAAAAAATGTTGACTATGTGACAAAGCATAGTGGGGGTAAAGGAGCAATAAGAGAAGTATCTGATTTAATTTTGAAAGCTCAGGGAAAATGGGAGCGATGTTTGTCGCAAATAACATCTCCCCAGTAGCATCTTATGATTATAAAAATTTCTCTTGCTAAAGCTAAATTTTATTTAGCCGGAATAGGAATAATAGCTTTTTTAGGAGTGGTTGTTTCCTTAACCTTTAATTTCTTTCTTTCAAATGAGGCTGTTATAATCCCGGAAATCCCGGAAAACACTCGGGACGCTGATATGCAGTTTCAAGAAATTCATTATACTTCAACCAATGAACAAGGGTTTAAGGAGTGGGAACTAAAAGCGGTTGCAGTAAATTATTATCAGGGGAAAAAGCTGGCAGAATTTGATAATGTGAACATTACCTTTTTTTCCAAAG
>JAGHDE010000145.1 GCA_021160085.1 Pseudomonadota bacterium
CTCCACGATTGACTATAAAATTTGCATGTCGTTCAGAGACAACCGCTCCTCCAATCTGATAGCCCTTAAGTCCTAAATCGTCGATCAATTGAGCAGCATAGAAACCAGGAGGATTCTTGAAAACTGAACCTGCACTGGGAAAATCCAGAGGTTGATTCTTTTTGCGTTTATTCAAAATTTCTTTTATTAACTCTCCAAGTGCTTCCTGGTTACCCGGACTCAGTTCAAAGCGGGCTTCCATAATAATGGAATCCGGCGGCAAATTTAATTTTCGATAAGAAAATTGAAGCTCTTGCCGACCGATGTCTTTTATAGAACAATCAGGAGTAAGAATACCCACTGAAAAAACAACGTCTTTGATCTCACCTCCATAAGCACCGGCATTCATGACCAGGGCTCCTCCTATCGATCCAGGAATTCCGCTGGAGAATTCCAATCCGCTCAGGCTATTCTGTAAAGCAAAGTCAAGGATGCGGGAAAGTCGCACTCCCGCCTGTGCTTTCACATAAACCTTTCCTTCTCCCTCTTCCTCTAAACCCATAGTTTCGAAACCTGAGGAGAGTTTGATCACCACCCCTCTGAAACCACTGTCCCGGACCACGAGGTTAGTTCCTTCACCCAACACAAAAAAAGGAGTCTTTTCCTCTCGAATAAAATGTAAGAGCATTATCAAATCTTCCTGGTTTTCCGGGAAAGCAATAACGTCTGCAGGCCCACCCACCTTAAAAGAAACGAAATCTTTAAGGAAAGCATCATAAAGCAACCTTCCCCGGAAAAAACTCTCCAAACTTTGTTTTTGATCCTTCTCCACGATTTACTTTTTCCCCAGTCTCTTTATAAGTGCTTCTCCAACCTTCCAGACATCTCCCGCCCCTAAGGTCAAAACAATGTCACCTGTCTCAATGATATCGATAAGATGATTGACAATATCATCAGATTCGGAAAAGCATACAACTGACTTGTGACCGTGTTCTTTAATCCCCCGGAAAAGGGTGTCAGCGCTCACACCATCGATAGGCTCTTCTCCAGCCGGATAAATACTGGTAAGCACCAGGTGATCCGCTTGATAAAAAGCAGTGAGAAAATCATTAAACAGAATATGAGTGCGGGTGAATCGATGAGGCTGAAACACTACTACTAACCTTCGGCCTTCCCATACTTGCTTAACAGTATTGAGCATGCATTTTACTTCCGTGGGATGATGACCGTAATCATCAACAATGGTAATCCCACCGATTTCTCCCCGGATTTGGAAACGACGTTCAATCCCACTAAATTCTTTTAGTGCTTTTTTAATAGTCTTTACATCTAAATCAAGCTCGCGTGCCAGCACTACAGCAGCAAGGGCATTCTGCACATTGTGAATTCCCGGCAATCCTGCGGTAAATTCTCCCAGGTTTTCCCCATGATAAAAAATCTGAAACCGCGACTTCAAACCCGCGAAGGCCACCTCCCGGGCTTGATAATCCGCCTGAGTAGTTAAGCCATAGGTGATATGTCTCCTTTTAAGAAAAGGGATCAGGTTCTGAACCGCTACATCGTCTAAGCACAGAATATTAACTCCATAAAAGGGAACTTTATTGTTGAATTCTACAAAAGCTTCCTTAAGAGATATCAGATCAGTGTAATAATCCATATGGTCAGAATCGATATTGGTCACCACAGTAATGATAGGAGAAAGCTTTAAAAAAGATCCGTCACTCTCATCAGCCTCGGCGATCATTAAATCACCTTTTCCTAACTTGGCACTGCTTCCATAGCTATTAAGCCTGCCCCCGATAATCACTGTGGGGTCAAGGCCCCCTGTTGCCAGCACCGTAGCTATCAATGAGGTGGTGGTTGTTTTACCGTGGGTTCCCGCAACTGCGATGCCGTATTTCATCCTCATCAATTCTGCAAGCATCTCTGCCCGAGGGATAATAGGAATCATCTTTTCCACCGCAGCCTTTAATTCTGGATTTTCTGAATTTATCGCTGATGAATAGACCACCACATCCGCCTTATCAACATGAGAGTAGTCATGTCCGTGATAAATCCGGGCTCCCAATGCTTGTAATCTCCGGGTAACATCGGTTTCTTTGATATCAGAACCGTTTACCTGGTGGCCAAGATTAAGAAGCACCTCAGCGATTCCGCTCATCCCGCTTCCGCCGATGCCTACCATATGTATATTAAGAGATTTGTTGTAAATGTTATTCCCCTCCCTTCGTGCCAGAAGAACAATAATGGTCAACAATTATTTGTGCCGCTTCCGGCCGGCTCAGCTCCTGAGCCTTTATTCCCATTTTCTTTAGCTCCTGGGGGTGATTAATTAAATAAATAATAGTATTCCCTAAGTTCACTCCATTGTTCTCCTTGTTAAGAATAATTTGAGCTGCACCTTTGTCGGCTAAGCTTTTCGCATTAACCTCTTGATGGTTATAGGCCGCAAAAGGATACGGAATCAAAACTGAAGGTTTTCCATAAATTAATAACTCTGACAAAGTAAGGGCTCCTGCTCTGCTTATTACTAAGTCGGCATCTGAATAAACAGATGCCATTTCAGTTATGAAGGGTGATACTGTTGCCCGAAATTTCTGTTTTTCATATTCCTCTTTTACCCAGGAAAAGTCCTGTAAACCGGTCTGGTGAATTATCTCCAGCTTGTTTTTAACAGGTAGCAGCGTATTGAGGGCTTCAATCATTGATTTATTAATGCTGTGCGCCCCCTGGCTTCCTCCAATGATAAACACGCAAAACCGGTTCCTATCCTTCCGGTGAAAAGAATGCCTGGTCAAGAATTTTTTCCGAACCGGATTTCCGGTTAGAAAGGTCTTGTGAAGGGGGAAAAATCGAGAGCTTTCTTCAAAGGCGATGAAAATCTTTTTTGCCAGTCTTGCCAAAATCCGATTGCTTAATCCGGGGATGCTGTTTTGTTCACAGATTGCGGTTTCAATACCCAGAAGGTAAGCAGCCAGAATTACCGGGCTCGATACATATCCTCCAGTTCCTAACACTAAATCGGGTCTAAAAACGCGGATAATCATCATTGCTTGAAAGATTCCTATGAAGCACTGAACAGCTCCGCTGAATTTTTGAAACATCCCCTTTCCTAACATCCCGGCACTCGAGATAGTTTTCAACTCATATCCCATAGAAGGTATTATCCTTTGTTCGATCCCTTTTCTGGTTCCGACGAATATAATTCGATTATGAGGGCTTCGGTCCTGAAATTCCTCTGCCAGTGCAATTCCCGGAAAAAGATGTCCGCCGGTTCCTCCACCGGTAATCAAAATTCGCATGCATCACCTTTCGTCACGACGTGACTGGGAAGAAATATTTAAAAGGATTCCCACCGCCACCAGATTCATGATAAGTGAAGTTCCTCCGTAGCTGATAAAGGGAAGAGTGGAACCTTTAGTAGGCAGCAATCCCATGACTACTCCCATATTTAACAAAGCTTGCATACCTATGAAAGATACCATTCCTAATGCCATAAAAGTCCCCAAAAGATCCCGGGCGCGAAAAGAAATTTTAATCCCGCAATAAATGATGATAAAAAAAAGAATAATAACGGTCATCACACCCAAGAGTCCTAATTCTTCTCCCACTACCGAAAAGATAAAATCAGTATGAGCTTCGGGCAGATAAAAAAGCTTTTGCCGACCATTGCCCAATCCCTGTCCAAAAGGTCCTCCTGAACCAAAGGCAAGATAGGACTGAATAATATGAAAACCGGAATTGGCAGGGTCACTCCAGGGATCAATAAAAGCTGTAAGCCTTTTTAAGCGATAAGGGCTGTTCAAGATAAGAACACAACCTGCCGGAACAAGAAGGATCAAAGACAAAATAAGATGGAAAAGCCTTGCCCCGCCCACAAACATAAGAATAAAGAAAAAAAGCATGAAAAGAAATGCGGTCCCGAAATCCGGCTGGCAAAGAACCAATAGGGACATTAATCCGGTAATTATTAAGGGGGGAAGAAAGCCGGTAGAAAAATTTTTTATTCCTTCCTTTTTTTTAGAAAGAAAATAACTCAGGTAAATAATAAGTCCTAACTTGGCACATTCAGATGGCTGAATCGATAGCGAGCCTAACCGTATCCACCGCGTGGCGCCTCCCACAGAAACCCCGATTTCGGGTATGAATAAAATAGCCAAACCTGAAACAGAAAGAGCAAGAATGGGGTAAGCGAGTTTTGATAAATACTGGTATGGGAATCGTGCCATTGCAATAAGCAGCAAAACTCCAAGAGCGGCAAAAAGAAGCTCTTTTTTCAGGAAATAATATTCATCGCTGTACAGTTTCAATGCAATGATTGAACTGGTGCTGTAGACCATAACAACACCAATGCTCAACAAAAACAGGCCTGAAAAAAGGAGAAGCGTATTAGTCATACTTTTAGTCATAACAGCGCACCGACAATCCTTATCAGGGTTCGGGGTTCAGGGATCGGGGTTTTAATCCCTAAATCCCTGCTCCCTGGTCCCTACGTTCTAAATCCTTACCCGCCAGCCTCCAGACTGCTTCTTTATAAGTTTTTCCCCGTTCCTCATAATTAGAAAACATGTCAAAACTGGCGCAACCGGGCGATAACAGAACCACATCCCCGGCCCGGGCTTTTTGAAAAGCAACCCGAACAGCTTCCTCCAAGTCTTCGACTAAGCGAGTAAAAGTAAGCGAATTGAAAAGGTGAAAAAATTTTTCTCGCGCTTCGCCAAGAAGTATAAGCATCCGGACCCTTCTTTTTATTTCCTTCTTGAGCGCCTCATAATTTCCACCTTTCTCCCGCCCACCAGCAATAAGAATAATATTGTCAGGAAAACTTTGAAGAGATTTCAATAATGAATCGATGTTGGTAGCTTTGGAATCATTATAAAAAGAGACCCCTTCAATTTTTTGAACATACTCCAAACGATGTTCCAATCCTCGGAACAGCTCAAGGCTCTCCTGTATTTTTTTTTGAGGACATCCACACAGTTCAGCTGCTCCGACAGCCGCTGCCATGTTCTCTTTATTATGCATCCCCAATAGATTCACCCTGGAGAGGTCGTAGGCATGAGCTGAACCATTTTCTTGCTGGTAATATAAAAATTGCGAATTGGAATATATCCCTTTTCCCGAAAACATGTGGCGGCTAAAAGGCAAAACCTGAGCAGCAAGAGCAGAAATAACCGATTTACATTCATCATCATCGTGATTGATAATGGCAAAATTTCTTTTGCTCTGATTCATGAAGATTCTAAACTTAGTCTTACAGTAAGAGTTAAATGATGAATACCGGTCGAGATGGTCCTCGCTAATGTTGAGCAGAATTGCAA
>JAGHDE010000137.1 GCA_021160085.1 Pseudomonadota bacterium
ATATTGAGGCATGGATTTTTTCCACCGATATACCTTGGTAAATATGGGTTCGGCCTTTATTCCCATGATGTCTCGCAATTCATCACGGACGATGGCGGCTATCTCCGGCTCACTCAGCAGGGATAGATGCTCATTTCCGGCGCCCCCCGCAAAACAGCGAATGAGAAATTTGTTTTTTGGAGCCCGGTTGAAGAATTTATTCGAACTCCAGGTAGAAGCCATGATTTTTCTTTGTTCCAAGCGGGGGATAACAAACCCGAAGCCATTCAGCGGCTTCATAATATCTTCGCCGCGGTAGGCCAAAGAGACTGTGGCAGTGGAAACGTAGGGGATTGAGGCAAGGTTTTCAGCCAGGGGGATATCTTGACCTTTAAGTAAATCCGCCGCAATATATGATGGTGTGGCAACAATTACTGCGTGGGCTTTCAATGTTTTTCCGTTTGTCAATTTTATAGAATATCTCCCCGCAGCACCATTAGTATTCGGTGGAATTTTTTCAATGGCAAGGGCTTTATGTCCCGTGAAAACCGCCTCCGGTCTCAACGCTGATGCTAAAGCATTGGTGAGTTCAGATACTCCTTCCTTGAGTGTCATAAACAGAGTGTATTGAGGATTACAATCTGCTGTTTTCTTGTATTTGAAATATTTTTTTCTCCTTTTCATCATTCCTCGAATCACACTTCTGTAGTGATTCTCTAACTCTATGAAGCGAGGAAAGGTGCTTTTGAGACTCATTGTGGCGGGATCGCTGGCATGAACGCCGGCTACCAGGGGGTCGGCAATTTTGTCCAGAACCTCCTTGCCCAAGCGCCGCCGAACAAATTGGGCCAGACTTTCTTCTTCGTCGGATTTTTTGGCAGGGAGTACAAAATCCAACGCCATACGGAATTTACCCCAGGGGGTGATTAAAGAATCCTTCAGAAAAGAAGGAATGTTCGTAGGTGCAAGCAGCATAAATCCATCGGGAAGTTTATGAAGCTTGCCTTTCCACAGAATAAAGGTTCCATGGCATCTTTCATTGGTTTTCATTAAACGATCCTGAATACCCAGTTTATGACAGAGTGCAATAGTAGCCGGCTTTTCAGAAATAAAACAATCCGGCCCTCCTTCAATAATAAATCCATCGATTGTCTCGGTTAGAATATTTCCTCCCAGGCGGTTTTTCCCCTCCACCAAAAAATAGTTGACCGCTTCTCCTTGTCCTTCCGTCTTGACGTGGAGGTGATACGCTGCGGAAAGGCCGGCAATGCCTCCCCCGATGATGGCGACTGTTTTTTCAGATTCTTTCATGGTAATGCCTGATCTGCCTGCTCCAGGAAGAGTAAAACAACATTAGTAAGGGCCTTGATAAATTTCGGACTGTCATTCAAAGATGGCGATCGCTGGTATTGCAAACCAAGGTTGTCAGCTTTTTTCTTGAGAGAAATATCAAGATCATAGAGGGTCTCCAAATGGTCAGAGACAAACCCTATCGGGACCATGAGCACTTCTTTAGTTCCGTGCCGGGCAATAATTTCAAGGACATCTTTCACATTGGGAGAAAGCCATTTCTCGTCTCCAGTTCCACTGCTTTGGAAAGCAAGGTGCCACTTATGATTTTTTAAACGCTTCATCACCCCACAAATGGTTGTTTTAATCTGATCCACATAAGGATCGTTTCTGACAGTGGATAAAGGAAGGCTGTGGGCAGTAAAAATAATCTGCACATAGGATTGCCGATGGGGTGAAAACAGGGCGAGTCCTTCTTTCACCTTTTCAAATACCGCATCGAGATAAAGCGGATTGGTGTGCCAGCTTGGCACAAAATCTACCTTCATTTTTTTTGTCGAATCATTAATGGCTTGTTGGACCGCGTCCTCATAGCTTTCGGCGGTGGCGGCGGTCGAAAAAGGAGACAGGATGAGGCAAAGAACTTTTTTAATTCCTTTTTCCCCCATGGTTTTAAGGGGTTCCCGGATGTAAGGGTGCCAGTGTCTCATCCCAATATAAACATCCATTGCCTTCCCTGCCTTTTGAAGACCGACCTTAAGAGACCGGGCTTGGCTTTCGGTAATCTCAAGGAGGGGAGATTTGCCGCCTATGAACTGGTAACGTTCGCGAACTTGATCGATCAAAAATGGAGTGAGGGGACGACCAGAAAAAATATTTTCAAGGAAAGGCCCCACATCGTCTAAGGAGTGAGGACACCCAAAAGCTAAAAGAAGAATTCCGATAGGTTGGTTAGGATTCCGAGTTTCAAGTTTCAAGTTTTCACTTTCAAACTTCCAATTTCTAACGCTGACTGAATTCATGGACAGCTTCGACCAAAGCAATCACATTTTCCACCGGGGTCTGGGGTAGAATGCCATGGCCTAAATTGAATATGTGTCCGGGGCGATTAGCTGCGGATTCGAGAATTTTTTTGACCTTATTCCTGATAACCGGAATAGGAGCAAAAAGCATCACCGGATCCAAATTGCCCTGAATCCCAACTTTATATCCGAGACGATCCCAGGCAGTGCCCAGGTCGATTCGCCAATCAACACCAATAACACTTCCACCTGCTTGCTGCATAAGCTCAAGCAACGAAGAAGATCCGGTAGCGAAGTGAATAGCAGGGACATCATCCTTTA
>JAGHDE010000029.1 GCA_021160085.1 Pseudomonadota bacterium
ACGGAGAACCGTGCAGGGATAAACCTCCCCGTCCGCTCCAATGCAGCAGGAGTCTCTGCCGGCATTGCACAGAAATTCTTCCTTTTCCCGGTTCTCCTCCCCGTCTATCAATGGCGGATCATAGGATTTCTCTAAAACCGAATTTTGAATATCTTCCGATGAAACCCGCAGATGAGATACAGATCGTTGCGGATCAGCCGGAGTAAAGATCCGGAATGTGGGCTGAAAGGTAACACCTAAATCTGTCGTCAGATCCCTGATCAAGCCCAGTTCCTTCACATTCATTGTCATAACGACTGTTTTTACGACAACATGGATTCCCGCCTCTTTCATCCATCGAAGATTTCGCAGTGTCGTATCAAAAGAGCCGCTTTTCCCCGTAATCCCGTCGTGAGTCTTTGCGGTGGCCCCATAGAGGCTACATTCAACGGCCATGGGAGGGCTGTCAGCCAGCAGACGCAGGATCTCCCGACCGAGGAGCGTCCCATTCGTATAAACCGTAGTGGCAAAACCCTTTTCATGAGCGTCTCGATATATATCCTTGAAATCTTTTCGCAGGGTCGGCTCCCCTCCCGTGAAGATGATCTTCAGACAGCCTGCGTCTTTCAGCTGCCCAAGGATTGATGTTATTTCCTTAAAGGTTAATTCACCCTCCCCCTCTTTCTGGTAGCAATGAATGCAGGACAGATTGCACTTCGATGTCAACTCGAAAACGGTATTGAAAGGAATCCTGTACCGTCGGATTTTCTGAAGAAAAGTATTAAATGACGCTTCTTTCATGGGAGACCTCATGGGTAAACATAAAGAACGGCAAAGGATTCACTGGGATCAGTCTTCTCCAGAAAGGGGGATTCTTCGAAAACGAGCCAGCTGTGTCCATCAAAATGTCCGCAATCCTTTCGGATGCCGTATGCAACATGAATATCGATTCCCTTTCTCCGGTAATAGGAAAAAAGGACGAGGGACCGAAAGAGGCAGGGACGCTTTACCTTCATACATTGCGCCAGGAGAAAACTCAGCAGTTCCCAGTATAATTGGGCTCTTTTCCTGTCTTCTGTTCCAAGCTGCCCGTTTTTCTCCCCCTTTAGATCCAAAATACGCAGGAGAGAGGGAAGCGGGTGGCGATTGATCCTGAAGGAAATAAGGACAAGGAGGATCAAAAGTTCTATAACAGCGATCCCGTTACGGGGCTGCAGGAGAAGAAAGACCTTCCTCAGGCGATTCATGGATTTCGACCAGTCCTTCCTTCAGGAGATTATCTATGAGTTCCAGGATATCGCTTTTCGCGGTCTCAGGATCCACATCATAATGATCGAGAATTTCTTTATGAATAGCGGAAAGTTCTTTCTTTCCATCAAGAGACTCCCAGAGAAATCTCCCCACTTCGTTCAACGTGTAATAATAACCTGTGTCGAGGTTGAGAAGAACGCTGTCCTCTTCGACAACCCTCCAGGCTATTTTTTCACTTTTTGTAAAAAAGCTTTCCAACCGGTTCATTTTTACCCTCCCTTCTGTTCAGCCGATTTATGCAACACAATGGCGACTCACACCACAGCTTCATTCATCTTTTGTACCCTGACAAAACATCCCACAATACGAAGCAATCGAGCGGGTCTTATTCTTCCAGCCCTCTATAAGGGGAAATTTAATTACCCTTTCCAAAAATTCCGGCATATTTCCATGTCTTGAGGCAATCCTGCGAAAGGGAAAGAAATGTCTCTCTACCGCTCCCGGTTTTAATGCGTCGAGAACCGCCGGCGGTATCGAAACATCTAATGTATCCCTGGTCCATGTGAGAGAATGATAGACCGGCTTTCCCAGTTTCTTGTATTTCACCCATCGAACCAACTCATCCCAGGGCAGGTCCGATTCGCAAGCTCGAACAGCAAGGGCGAGATCCATCAAATGAATAAGAAGCGCCATGGGACGGTGAAAAACGAGGTGGGTGCATAGAAAAGGTATCAAAAACATTGGCGCCAGGACAGGAATATGCTTGCTTTCTGATGTTTTCAGCAGTCGTATTTGATCCCATACTTCCTTGCTGCTCAGAAAAGGCTCTCTCGTCCAAATTGATGTAACGGATTCCCATTGAAGATCGATACAAATCCCGGGATATTGGTCATTTGAAAAATGAACCGAATCAAAATATTCCTTTGTAAAAGACTTTCCCCGTGAGGAAAAGCCCAGATCATTCAGTATCGTATTGGCATCGCCAAAACTGTTAAACGGAATAACGATATCGATATCGGTGTATGGTCTCAAATCGCCGGGACGATAGAATTCCAGAGCGACGGCGGGGCCCTTAATAATATAAAAGGGAATTCGGGCTTTCTCTAAAGCTGACGCAACAATTTCCATAAAATGTCTAAGAAGGAGAATAAGCGCCGTATTCTCAAAAGAAGCCTGCTTTAAACTCTGTTTGAAATCGTTCGGGATCGTCTCCCAGGATTCAGTGCCGGACAGCACATGGTAGGCAATGGGAAGAAGCTTGTGGAAACGAAGAAAAGTAAAAATATCCCCCCATTGCGACTCTTTTAGGAGAGGCGCAATCGTTCCGGGAACCGGCGTGCTTCCATAGAATGAACGAAGGATTTCCAGGATTAGTCCATTGTAAACAGAGAAAAATTTTGATTCGTTCATTGATGCAAACACTTTCTATTAGGAGTCCTCGTAGGAGAAAACAGTCTCATTCATCTTCCAGTTTTGTATTCGAGACTACTGATCTTACTGCAACATCCTGCCAACACTCAAAAACCGTTCAAATTTGTATCATTGTTGGATAATTCCGTCAACCATAATACACCCTCTAAAATAAAACCGGGGTAGTTTAACCCTATTGCCTTAGCCAAATCCAGAAATACTGGAATCCCAGCCAGCGCTGTCATCCCCGTATTTGTCTTTTCATTTTCATGCTTGAACGGAAGAGCGCCTTATGCCATAATATTTTTAATTTTTTGAAGGTGAATCAGGGCAGTATTTATTAGCTCGGGTTTGAATTTATGGTTTTCATTCAGTTGTTGTTCGTTTTTAAATACTATGTTATGTATTGTAAAATTAATTCGAGGTTTGAATATTGATAGAATCATTAGTTGATCATTCTACCAGAGCAGAGATTGATTTAGATGCTTTATCTTTTAATCTTAACCAGATTCGAAGTTTGGTAGGAAAAGGGAAAAAAATTCTCGCAGTTGTAAAAGCAAATGCATATGGTCATGGCATCGTTCCCATTGCCCGCGAGTTAGACTCTCTGGGAGTGGATTCCTTTGGTGTTGCTTTTCTTGAAGAGGGGATTCAACTCCGAAAGGCTGGTGTCCAAAAACCGATTATCCTGCTCGGAGGAGTTTTTTCTTCTCAAATTGAAAGTGTTTTTGCCTTTAATCTCACTCCGGTCGTTTATGATCTTCGATTGGCACGTTTTATAGAAGACGAGGGGAAACGGCAGCAGAAAAAACTCCCGGTTCACATAAAAATTGACACTGGGATGAATCGTTTGGGGGTGCCTTATGACGAGGTCAAAGAGTTCTTTGTTAATATCCGGAACTTCGATCATATAGAAACAGTGGGTCTGCTCTCCCATTTTTCGTCAGCTCATCTGCGGGATAGCAACAGTCGAAAGTTTACCGAAGATCAGAGTAAAAGGTTTAAAAGGGCTGTAAAAATAGTCCAAAATCTAAATTTTGATATCCCCTTGTTCCATATGACAAACAGCGCGGCTATCATAGAAGGAATTATGCCCGAATTAAACATGGTAAGGGTGGGGATTATGCTTTACGGGGCATCTCCTTCAAGTGATTTGGAAGATACTATTCATCTAAAGCCGGTTATGACCTTAAAAACATCAATTATTCAGATAAAAACCCTTCCTCCCTCTTCTTTTATCAGTTATGGCCGCACCTTCTGCACTAAAAAGACAAGCCTTATCGCTACCCTCGCTATTGGCTATGGGGATGGTTATAATTATCGTTTATCCAATCGAGGCAAGGTGCTTATTCAAGGTAAAACAGCCCCAATTGTGGGGTCGGTTTGTATGGACTTGACCATGGCTGATATCACAGACATTCCTGAAGCAAAGGCAGGTGACGAGGTTGTAGTGTTTGGATGTCAAGGTAAAAATATCATTCCCCTTGGAGAAGTTGCCCAATGGGCAGATATCATACCCTACGAAATTCTTTGCGGAATAAGTTCTCGGGTTCCCCGAATATACAAAAACTAAAACACAAATTATTAAACGTCAGCAAAAAAGGAGGAAAAAGACAAAATGAGAAAAATCAGGCGAGCATTGGTCAGTGTTTCTGACAAGCAGGGGGTGGCGGAGTTAAGCCGGAAATTACAGGAGATGGGGGTTGAGATACTCTCTACCGGAGGCACTGCGCGAACGCTCAGAGATGCCGGGATAACTGTAATCGACGTTTCCGATTATACCGGCTTTCCGGAGATAATGGATGGACGCGTCAAAACTCTTCATCCCAAAATTCACGGGGCTTTGCTGGGGAAACGAGATAATGAGAACCACATAGAGCAGATGAAACAGCATGACATAAAACCCATAGACCTTGTGGTTGTCAATCTTTATCCTTTTGAAAAAACAGTTGCTAAGCCTGACTGCTCTTTAGAAGAAGCCATCGAAAATATCGATATTGGAGGACCCACCATGTTACGCTCAGCAGCTAAAAATTATAATGATGTGGCAGTGGTGATAGATTCAAAAGATTATGAGGAAATCATCAATGAAATGAAAAGATCAGATGGATCCCTTTCGCTGGAAACCCGTTTTCGACTGGCCAAAAAGGTGTTCCAGTCAACTTGTCAATATGATAAAGCAATTGTAGACTATTTAGCGGGAGTATAATCTGTTTTTCCAGAAATAATTTTGGGAATCGTAGTTTTGCTGTTCAATAGACTTTGAATCAGTTTTTGGATAAAAAATGAAAAAGATACTTGTTGTTGGAAGTGGAGGGCGTGAACACGCCCTGGTCTGGAAATTGTCTTCCAGCCAACATATAAGCAAAATATACTGCGCTTCGGGAAATGCCGGAATTGCCCATCTAACAGAATGCATTTCCATTAATCCCGATGATATTACCGGATTGGCCAAATTTGCGGAAAAAGAGTCAATTGACCTGACAATCGTAGGGCCGGAAATTCCTCTTACTATGGGTATCGTTGATTCCTTTAGGCAACGGGGTTTGCCCATTTTTGGACCAGATTCCCAAGCAGCAGAATTAGAGGGGAGCAAGGTTTTTGCCAAAGAATTTATGAAAAAATATAATATACCAACAGCTGATTATCAAATCTTCTTTTCTCCTGATAAAGCAAAAAAATATGTCTTGGACCATGGCGCCCCGCTCACCATCAAGGCCGATGGGTTGGCAGCAGGAAAGGGAGTTTTTCTGGCAATGACAGAAAAGTCGGCATTGGATGCAATTGAGACTATCATGGTTAAGAAAGCCTTTGGAAATGCTGGCAAAAGAATAGTCATAGAAGAATTTCTTCGGGGAGAAGAGGCCTCTCTCATCGTATTTACAGATGGAAAAACCATACTGCCCATGCCTTTTTCTCAGGATCACAAAGCTGTTTATGAAGGAGATAAAGGCCCTAATACCGGAGGGATGGGGGCATATAGTCCAGCTCCGGTAGCTACCCCTGCGGTGCGTGAAAAAGCAATGGAAAGAATTATGATGCCCGCCATAAAGGGAATGGCCGCCGAAGGGAGAACGTATAAAGGAATTCTTTATGCCGGATTAATGATTGTCGATGGAGAACCCCGGTTACTCGAATTTAATGTCCGATTTGGCGATCCGGAAACGCAACCACTGCTTATGAGAATGAAGAGTGATATGCTCCCGGTTTTGGAGTCAGTCATAGAAAATAATCTTCAAGAGGTTGAATTTGAATGGGACCCAAGACCGGCTGTTTGTGTGGTTATGGCATCGTCAGGATATCCCGGTAGTTACGAAAAAGGAAAGGTTATATCGGGACTGAAAGAGGTGGAACAAATGGAGAACACTCAGGTTTTTCATGCGGGCACAGCTTTTAAAAACGGTCAAGTTGTAACCAATGGGGGAAGAGTTCTTGGCGTTACTGCTTTAGGGGAAACCATTCAGAAGGCTATAGATCAAACGTATGAAGCAGTATCAAAGATTGATTGGGAAGGGGTCTATTATCGAAGGGATATAGGGAATAAAGCCCTGGGACATAATTAATTAACTGGAAGGTTCGCTGTGAAAAAGAAAATTGTCAGTGTAGTTATGGGTAGTGATTCTGACCTCGCGGTTATGGATGAAGCCATTAAAATCTTACAAGAGTTTAAAATTGGATTTGAAGTAATAATAACATCAGCGCATCGTTCTCCAAGGCGTACGTCTCTCTATGCCCAGAGGGCTTCAAATCGAGGCATAGAGGTAATCATCGCCGGAGCCGGTCACAGTGCCCACCTTGCGGGAGTAATTGCCAGCCATACCACCCTTCCGGTTATCGGAGTTCCCATTGACTCTTCCCCTCTTTCAGGTATTGATGCTTTGTTTTCAACTGTTCAGATGCCTGCCGGGATACCGGTAGCTGCCATGGCGGTAGGGAAATCCGGGGCAAGAAACGCTGCTATCTTTTCGGCTCAAATATTGTGCGCTGCCCATCCCGAGATAAAAAAAGAGATTGATGCTTATCGGAAAAAACTCGCCCGGAAGCTTGCTGAAAAATCAAAAGTGCTTGAAAAACAATATTCCTGAAAGGGTAAAATTCACTCCCCTTTTTCCTGGAGTACTTTTTCCAGCGCAAGAAGACCTTTTTTCAGCTCGGGAAATTTTTCCGAGGAAATCGTTATACCCTTCTTAGTAGGGCGCATTTCTTCTTCCCCATCGGGCTGATAATATACCCTTAGGTCGATCAATTCCTTTCCTTTAAACTCGGTCAGGGAAATCCTTACCTCTTCAAAGGAATTTTTTGCAAAACTGGCGATCACTTCATTCATATGATTTTATCCTCTATATAAT
>JAGHDE010000161.1 GCA_021160085.1 Pseudomonadota bacterium
CAACAGGGAATGATGGTAAAAATGGAAATCGATATAAATGCGGATGGAAAGATGGATCAGGTTCAGTATTATCAAAAAGAAAAACTGGTGAGGACAGAAATAGACACAAATTATGACAACCGGATTAACAGCTGGTATTATTTCAGGGATGGAAAAAAAGTACGGTTTGAATGGGATTCAAATGGTTCAGGAACGGTGGATCAAATTACCTTTTTTGACGATCAAGAACGTCCTTTAAAAATCAAGAAAGACACAACCGGTGATGGTGTCTTTGACAGCTTGTTTCATTATAGTTCGGGAAAGCTTGACCTCTATGCCAGGGATAAAGATGGGAACGGGAAGAATGAAGAAAGCTTAACGTATGACGACAAGGGTCAACCCAAAGAACGCCGTATTGACCTAAATGGAGATGGGAAATATGAAATCGTCACCTGGTTAGCAAACGGCAAACCGTATGAACAAAAAAAGGATACCAACAATGACGGCCAATTTGATATAACAACCCGGTTCGAAAAAGAGAGACCAGTTTATCAAAAAAAGGACACCGATTTTGATGGAAAATATGACGTCTTCATCAGTTTTGATTCGCAAGGATATGCTGAAAAAATCGAGAAGGACACAAACCATAACGGGAAGATCGACACAGTGATGACTTACCGGCATGACAAACCGGTCAAAGCAACCCAGGATAGTGATGGTGATGGAATACCAGAAACAGTAACTTTATTTAAAAAAGGGGAGGCCTTTATAGAGACTCAAGACACTGATCAGGACGGAAAACCGGACATCAAAATTTATTTTGATCAGAAGGGAGAAAAAGAAAGGGTCGAAATTGATGCCAACAAAAACGGAAAGCCCGACACCTGGGAATATTACAACAACGAGAAATTAGTCCGCATAGAGAAAGACTCTGAAGAAATTGGCAGAGCAACCCTTAAGGTTTATTACCAAAACGGAAAGAAATATAAGCTCATAAATGACAGTGACAAGGACGGTCGGTTTGAGATAACAAAGCGGTTTGACAGCCCGCCATGGTCAAGCGTGATCACCCTGGATAGCGATGGGGATGGTAAACCGGAAAGTTTCTGCTATTACAAAAAAGACGTTTTAAGGCTCGAAGAGATTGATGAAAACGGGGATGGTAGTGTAGAAGTGAAAAACTACTACAACGCGAAGGGCCGGCTTATTAAAAGCGAAGAATACGAAGATGGCACCACCCGTTTAAAAACCGCCTGGTTTTACAATACCGGGGAGAAAATGATCCGTGCCGAGAAAGACAACAACGGAGATGGGAAACCGGATGTATGGGAGGAATACGATGAATCAGAGACCCTGGTTAAACGTATGAGGGATTTGAATTATGATGGTGAGCCAGATGTAGAAGATACCATTTATAGAGAAGAGAGTTTATAGAAAAGAGGTTCATGCCAACTACAGTGAAAGGTATAAACAAAACAAACCGCTATAAAACCAGGAGGCTTCGATATGATTGATTTTCTTGCGAAGGGAGGTCTTTTAGTGTGGCCTATCCTTTTTTGCTCGGTATTGGCCCTGGCCATTTTTGTGGAGAGGTTAATATTTTTTGCCCGGGTCCGCATTCGAGGGATTGGATTGGTAGAGAAGGTTGTTCAGTGCTCAAGAAATGGCAAGGATCAATTGGCCATCGATATGGTCAAAAAAAGTAATTGCTCAATGGGGCGGGTGCTGGAACATGCACTCGAGGTGAAAGGGCAGGATCGCGAAATGCTGGAAACCGTACTTGTCCATGCCACAGATGAGGAAACAAGAGAACTTTCCCGGTATTTCCAGGTGTTGGCTTCCATAGCTACCATTACTCCGTTGCTCGGTCTTTTGGGGACCGTTATTGGAATGATTAAATCCTTTATGGTGATAGAGGAGATGGGGGGCAAGGTGAACGCCGCAGTGCTCGCGGGTGGTATCTGGGAGGCACTACTGACCACCGCCTTAGGATTAAGCGTTGCTCTTCCCACCATGCTTGCTCACAGCTACCTGTCGTCTCGCGTTGACACGTTCGAAGCACGGCTCCGGGATGGAGCAGTAAATTTTATAAAAGCAATGAGCCAATAACTACGAGGGTTACTATCATGCTTGTACATTATAAACCAAGGCCTCGTCCTACAGTATATATCCCCTTAACCCCCATAATTGATATAGTGTTTCTGCTTTTAATATATTTTTTGCTAACCACAAATTTTATGGTTGAGGAAGGAATAAAGGTGAAACTTCCCCGGGCAGAAGCTACGGCTCCTCAAACCCAAAAGGAAATTACGGTATATATCGATAAAGAGGAAAAGATTTTTCTCGGCAGTGAAGATGTTTCGCTTGCCACGCTTTTTCATCGACTGAGGGAAAAGATCGGTGACAATCAAGACAAGCTGGTAGTGATCAAGGCCGACCGGGAGGTTACCGTCGATAAAGCGGTAAAGGTTATGGATGTGGCCAAAACAGCCGGGGCGGGGAAACTTGTCCTGGCCACAGAAAAGCCTTAAAGAATCTATGGTTACCCAGAAAAGACATCCCAATTGGATTCTCCGCAGCATGTTTTGCGCCTCTTTGGTTATTCACTTAGTGTTGTTGGGTTATATTAGCGGCCATATTAATTCAAAAATTTTGACTCGTATTGAGCTGACAATATGTAATATGGCGACACCAAACAAAAGAAGCATCCCCAGACCACGGAAAAGAATCAAATCTCCGGCACCAACGCGAGACATCCAAAAGGCAAGCCTAAACAAATCGATTACACCAGCTTTAAAAGCAATGAGGTTGGAACGAATCGAATATGACCAGCCAAATTTAGAGGAACAAATTAGTGTGCCTTACATAGCCCCAGAACCCAGCACAAAGATATATAACTGGGCCCCTCCCAGCACGGAAGCAACCGGCGGACATGCTGCTTCAAACGACTATTTGGCGATGGTAAGACTAAAGATTGAACAGCACAAAAAATACCCCCCCATAGCCAGAATTAAGCAAAAACAGGGCAAGGTTATCATCCGTTTTGTTATTACTCTCGAAGGTACGGTGAGGACCATGCAAATCATTAAAAGCTCCGGGCATGTGAGTCTTGACGAGGCGGGGCTCGAAGCAATAAGATCTTCCACTCCTTTTCCAAAGCCACCGGCAAAACTTTTTAAGCGGGAAATTCCGATAGAATTGCCCATCATATTTGAACTTACCTGAAGTGGAAAAGCTTGTTTGCCTCGAGGGAAAAGATTAAGTGAACTAACACGGAGGAGCTTAGTAAAAATTCTGTGTTGTCCTGGCAGGGCTTGTGGCTTTCAGAAGGGTATAATATTCTTTAAATTAGTATTCATCAGATAATCAATTAGTTGTTCTTTGCTGTATAGCGGCCTGAGTGCCCAGCGCCGAAGAATTCCAAATGTAGCGCTGTACACCAGAAAATTAGCTGTTATGTTGGTATTCTCTATCTCTATATCAATGTTGAACTGGGATGTTATCTCATTTAAAATATCTTTAAAATAATGAATCAAATCCAATTCCAGTTTTGTAACCTCTTGCAGATGGTTTTTTTTCATGTTTTTAGCTTCAGTCCATCCAAAGAGGATTTCATCTTCCAATGAAAAGCCGACTTCTAATAACGTTTTATAGGCAACCTTTAATCTTTCTACCGGATTGCTTATAGCCTTGGTTTTTGAAATCACCTGCTGATAATAAG
>JAGHDE010000104.1 GCA_021160085.1 Pseudomonadota bacterium
CCTGTAGAAATGGTTACCGAGAAAGAAGCCCGAATGCTTCCTTTGCAGGTATCGCTTGTTGGGAATGAGACCATTGAATCCCTTGATATTTTTTTTCATGTTAGCCGGGAAAGCTTAGATATTACTGATAGCAAAGATGAAAAACAGATAATATTTAATGGAACAACAGCCGCCGGAATTTTTGTCAAAAAAACTCTCACCTTTTCTCCTGAAAGCTATGTGATTAATATAGAGATTGAAGTTGCTAAACCTTCCTTCTTATCCTCTTATAAAGGAACCATGATCAGCTGGATTAAAAAAATGGATCCCGATAAAGACAGTTCAAGTCGATTTGGTTTTACAGGGCCAGCGGCATATGTGGACGGAGAGCTTAACGAAGTAAAAATAAAGAGTTTAGATGAGGGGGCTAAATCATTTCCCCAGCGCGTGATGTGGGCGGGTTATGAAGACAAATATTTCCTTGCTGCTTTTTTCCTTCCGAACGGGGATTCTATGGGTGTCGATATAGTCAAAACCAAGGCAGGTTCAATTATGATCAACTGCTTTAAAGAGGCGGACTCACTCCAGTCGGCTGATAAATCTGTTTATTCCTATGGGTTTTATTGTGGCCCCAAAGACATAGAGGTTCTTAAATCTCTGGAAGTTGGTCTGGAGAAGGCAATCCATTTTGGCATGTTTGATGTCATTGCAAAGCCTTTATTATATGCATTGAAGTATTTTAATAAAGTAACCAGCAATTATGGTTTCGCCATCATCATTTTAACCATTATTATAAAGATTATCTTTTTCCCCCTCACCCATAAAAGTTATAAATCCATGAAAGCGATGAAGGATATTCAGCCTCAGATGACGGCGCTTAAAAAACAATATAAAGATGATAAAGAACGCCTAAATCGAGAAACAATGGACCTGTATCGGACCAATAAAGTTAATCCTTTAGGTGGATGTCTCCCCCTCCTTATTCAGTTCCCAATTTTTATCGCTTTCTACTGGGTGCTTTTTGGTTCGATTGAACTGAGGCACGCCCCTTTTATGTTATGGATTAAAGATCTGTCAGCTTATGATCCGTATTATGTTACCCCCATCTTGATGGGTGCTTCGATGTTTATTCAACAGAAGATGACGCCCATCGCGGGTGATCCTGCCCAAGCCAAGGTGATGCTTGCGATGCCGATAGTTTTCACTTTTTTGTTTCTTAAATTTCCCTCCGGATTGGTTATCTATTGGCTTGTAAATAATGTTTTGCAAATTTTTCAACAACTCTATATCGACAAGCGTGTTTCTTAATGGGAGGTTGCAATGGACTCGATTGAAATAGAAGGTAAAACCGTTGATGAGGCGATAGAAAAAGCTCGTGAAATATTGAATGTGGCTAAAGAAGATTTAAATATTGAGGTTGTCTCTAATGGTTCTCAAGGGTTCCTTGGATTTTTAGGATCAAGGAAGGCTTGCATTAAAGCTGGAGTTAGAAGAAGTCCGGGAGAAGAAAAAAAAGAAAAGGCAAAGAAATTTTTGGAAGAAGTTTTCAGCCTTGCAAAGCTACCTGCCACAGTAAAATCAGAGATAATAAATAAAAAATTATTTCTGACCATAAAAGGGGATGGCAGTGGTATCCTTATTGGCAGGAGAGGTCAGACATTAAATGCTCTTCAGTATTTGGTAAATAAAGTTGTCAATCGGGACCGTGAGACCAGGATCCCGGTTATTGTGGATACCGAAAACTACCGGAAGCGGCAGGAGGCAAAATTGGTGAGCATGGCCCGGCAATTGGGAGATCGGGCTAAACGCCAGCAGACATCAGTTGCCACTGAGCTTCTGACCCCCCAGGAACGGAGGGTTATCCACCTTTCTTTTCAAAACAGTCCAAATTTAATAGCCAAAAGCGAGGGGGATGGAGAATTAAAAAAGGTGATTATTTCTCCTCGCAGGCAAAATCAAGGACAGCCTATCAGTTGAAATAAGTTTTATGGATATCCAGGATACTATTGCTGCGGTGGCAACTCCGGTTGGCATTGGGGGGATAGGAATAATCAAGATTAGCGGCTCTTTATCCCCAGAAGTTATAGCAAAACTGTTTCAGAAGAAAAAAAACAACCTTAACCACTGTTTGCGTCCTCATCATCTTCATTTAGGGAATATTATCAATCCTTCTACCCGGGAGATAATTGACGAGGTTATTGTTATTTACATGCCTGGCCCCGCATCCTATACTCGAGAGGATGTCGTAGAGATTCAGTGTCATAGCGGATATTTAGTCCTTGAAAAAATTCTTAACTTAGTATTATGTCAAGAAGAAGTTCGTCTGGCAGAACCAGGGGAGTTTACGCGTCGGGCATTTATCAATGGGCGATTAGACTTGACGCAGGTAGAGGCAATAATTGATCTTATCAGTTCTCGCACTGACCCCGCTTTGAGACAGGCAACAGCTCAGCTGGGAGGGGATCTCTCGAAGAAAATTTCCGGTTTAGAAAAAAGTTTAACAGCTTTGCTGGTCAATATTGAGTCTGACATTGATTTTCCGGAAGAAGAGATCGAAATTTTGTCGCCAGAAGCAGTTTTGGAAAGGTTGAAATTGCTGTGCGAAGGGTTGAATAAATTAATTTTAACCTATAAAGAGGGCAGGCTCTATCGGGAGGGAGTAAAGGTCGCTATTATCGGACGTCCTAATGTGGGGAAATCGAGCCTTCTGAACGCTTTGATAGAAGAAGAGAGAGCCATTGTTAGCCACTTGCCGGGCACAACGAGAGACACCATAGAGGAAAGCATGAATATTTTTGGCATTCCAGTAACATTTGTTGATACTGCGGGGCTGCCGATCTATTCGATAACTGATCCGGTTGAAAAAAAAGGAACGAAACTTACCCGGAGTAAAGCCTCTAATGCAGACCTGATTTTATTGGTTCTGGATAAAAGTTCTTCCTTTACTGATAATGATAGGGCTATTTTTAAAGAGTTCCAGGGAAAAGAAATAATTATTGTACTTAATAAATCTGATTTGCCTTCTAAGATCAGTCCTTTTTCGATTCATTCTGGTATGCGAAACCAGCCAATTATCTCGATATCCGCTAAATACCATCAGCAAATCGATGAGCTGAAAAAAGCTATTCGTGATTCAGTCTTTCACCAAGAGAAACCTTCTTGCTTTCCTGTCTTCATTAATCGGCTGCGCCACAAGGTCAGTCTTGAGAAAGCTACTCAATGGATTAAAAAGGCGGTTAGAGGTTTAGAGGAGGGAATATCTGTAGAATTCGTAGCGTTTGATATTAAGAGTGCTCTGGAATGTTTGGGTGAGATTGTTGGCGAAACAACCACAGAGAAGATTCTCGATCAAATTTTTTCAGAATTTTGTATCGGGAAGTAAGGTAGAATACTGGTTCATTACCCCCCCGTTTTTTTTAAGAGGTATATTTTTTCTAAAATTATCCATGGATAAGGTAATAAGAAAACCAAGAATCGGCATTACTATGGGTGATCCAGCAGGAATTGGTCCAGAAATTATTGTTAAAGCACTGGAGCAAAAATCTGTATGGGAAACTTGTACGCCGTTGGTTTTGGGAGATCCGGGGATAATGGAAAAGGCCTTGGATTTGTTAAGTTCGACATTAACCTTGCACCCTGTAAAAAATGTTGAAGAGATAGATGAAGGCGAAAGACGTATTAACCTTTTATCGTTATCTCATATAGCGATGGGTCAGTTTTCTTACGGGAAACCCAACAAGCATACTGGGAACGCGATGGTTTCTTATATACAAGAGGCTATCCATTTGGCCTTAAGGAAAAAAATCGATGCCATTGTTACCTGCCCAATCAATAAGGCAGCCATGTCGCTGGCTGGTTATTCTTATCCGGGGCATACTGAGCTTTTGGCTGAAGCGACAAAAACAGACAAATATGCGATGATGCTGGCGGGTGAAAAATTAAAGGTGGTATTGGTTACGATCCATCATCCCCTTAGAGATGTCCCCAATATTTTGACGTTGGATAAAATAATATCCACTATTCGGATTACTCACACCACTGTGAGAAAATATTTCGCACTTAAAAAACCTGAATTGGCGGTGGCCGCCTTAAATCCACATGCAGGAGAGGGAGGGATTTTTGGTAATGAAGAAGAAAAGATTATTGATCCTGCAATTCGTAAAGCGCGGGATGAAGGGATTAATGTTTTAGGCCCTTTTGCTTCCGATACGTTATTTTTTTATGCCGCAAGAGGAAAATTTGATGCTGTTATATGTATGTACCATGACCAGGGTTTGATCCCTTTAAAACTGCTTCATTTTGAAGACGCTGTCAATATAACACTTGGACTTCCAATAATAAGGACATCAGTTGATCATGGAACAGCCTACGACATTGCTGGTGTTGGGAGTGCAAACCCCCAAAGCCTTATCAATGCAATCAAAACAGCCACACAAATGGCTGTTTTGAAGACTTGATTGGGCGTAAATCGAAATGGCTGGATAAATATTTTTAATCGTTTGATTTTTAAAGATTTTTTTGGAGTTTTGGATTTTGCTATGGTCGAGAAAGCTAGGTTGAGAAATTTTTTAGTTTTAAATTAAAAGATAGGCGCATTTTTTTCTTGCTTTTTTTTTAAAAGGCAACTATTCTATAAAGTTATATTTATATTTGCTGGCGTAGCTCAACTGGTAGAGCAGCTGATTTGTAATCAGCAGGTTGCGGGTTCGAGTCCCATCGCCAGCTCCAGTTAATGAATACTTTAATAAAATAAAATAGTTAAAGGGAAACATTGTAAAAGGGGAGAGGTTCCCGAG
>JAGHDE010000265.1 GCA_021160085.1 Pseudomonadota bacterium
CTTTTTATTTTAGCATAAACAGGGATGCTAAACAATAAAATTTTTTTAGTTAATCTCCATTCTCAGTATTTTATTGGTTGAATTGGTTATTTTAACTCGATCATCAATCCGCTGTCCTCCAATCCAGGCGATACAGTCCCCAAACAGAATAAGTGGAGTATTTTCTCTTTCCCCCCGGGGAAGTTTTATATCAATAAAAAAATCTCTTACCTTTTTAAATCCTTTTGTTCCTAATGGTTGAAACCGATCCCCTTCATGCCAATTTCGCACAATCAAAGGAAACTTTACTTTATCAAAATCAATCAGGGCAAAATTTTTAGAGGTCTTTGGCGAAAAAGCATCTTTCCAATCTAATACTTTAACTTCTATATTCTGATCAATCTCGGGAATCCTGATTTCTTTTGGTAATGACATAAACTCGTGGTAAAAACAATGCGTTTTCAAAGAAACCCCGGTGACCCTCAAATTATCATATTCCTTAACCGCCTCTATTGCATCCGGAAGAGAGACTTTGAGGTTAGGAGCATTGTTTTTCATAATAGTTAATATTGATTCCACGTGAGCAAAATTTATCCTTCTCAAAGATCCTTTAACCTCTCTAATGGCGTGTCGGATTATCCTCCGCTTTAAAGCAATGGGCAATTTTTTAAGCTCAGATATTTTTAAGCAGACACCTTTTTCCGAATCTTTATTTATCAGTTGCTGAAATTGTTTTTTACTAAACTTTTCCAAAAACTGATCTTCATCCCTTAAAATTTCGGTTGTTTTCAGTATATTACCAAAAAAATTACCATTAAACTCGTGCAAAAGTTCGGGGATCAAATGGTTCCGGATTCGATTTCTTAAATACCTTTTTCCCTGGTTGGAGGGGTCCTCAATCCACATGATTCCTTGCGCACGAAGAAATTCTATGATTTCCTCCCTCGAAATCTCGATAAGGGGACGAATAAAAATGTCCTGCCGAACAGGAGGAATACCTCCCAATCCCGTGGTCCCGGTCCCTCTCAACAACCAGATAAAAAATGTTTCCACCTGGTCGTTGGCGGTATGTCCCAAAGCAACTTTCTGGGCACCAATTTCTAAAGCCGCCTTTTGGAAAAAAGAATATCTCTTCCTTCGGGCATTCTCCTCCAGGTTGCTTTGTTGTTGAAACAAAGACCCATCATCGGTTTCTGAAATAAAAGGGATAGCGATTCGTTCACATTCTCTTTTAACAAATTTTGCTTCTTGCTCAGATTCATCTCCCCTCAATCGATGGTTATAATGAGCAGCCCAAAGAGAGATTCGGCACTCATTTTTTAATATTTTTAACGCTTCTAAAAGAGCCATTGAGTCAGGCCCCCCTGAAACTGCAATTATAACCTTATCTCCCCCTTGCAGCATATTGTAGCGTTCAATCGTTCCTCTGATCTGCCTTAAAAATTTAACTGACATCTTACATAAATAAACCCTTTCCAATTGAGAAAGGGCTTGTGGAAATTAATTATTAAAATAAATTTTATGGCGGTGCAGGGAATTGAACCCCGGACACTACGGATATGAGCCGTATGCTCTAACCATCTGAGCTACACCGCCTATATTTGCATAGGCTTTAATTACATATTTTATCAGCAAAGACCAGAAATCGCTATCTTTTTTTTCACCAGTCGATTTCTAATAGAAAAATATTTCTGTTCATTCTCCCGGTGATATTCTTTCTTCTCGAAGCGATTCTTCCTTATCATAAGGAAGAAGAGTCTCTTGATAACCAGCCTTATTTTGTAATTCAATTAACTTTTTCTGCAAATCATTGGCAAGCTGAGATGCCTTGCCGATAACTTCGTCTATCCCATCACAATCAACAGAAAACTTTGAAGGCGATTCATTGCTGTTTATGACAACTATTTCTCCATCAATTTTTAAACGGTCTCCTCTTTTGATTACCACACCCTTGATAATATAGTCAGCATCCAGATGATAACCGATAGATTGAATCGTTTCTATATCTAACCCGTTATTTTTCTTATCTAAAACTTCTTTGGTATCGCTTTGTTCAATCACATGTATCTTTCCCCCAAGAGCAATCCTCGAACAGAGTATCTTCTCAATACCATATCTCAAATAGGCAATATCATCATCACCCTCTGTTTTAAATGGTAAGATAGCCACATTAACCGCTGCCCACCCAATTGAGACAGCTATTTGCAGAAAAACAAAAATTATTAATATCCCCCCCCAGAGCTTTCCTTTTGGAAAATATATTTTTTTTCTCGGTTTGCTCATGATAAAAAAATTTTCATGTATAATTTAATCTCTTTGCAAAACGCCGGAACAGAAAGTGAAATTTGAGGAAATCCAATAGAGAAACTCAAAAAGAGATATTCAGAAAAGGTTCCTTGCTAAATAAAAAATTGCAGACGACTTTATTTAACTTAACTGGGGGACCAGGATTCGAACCTGGGTACTCAGAGTCAGAGTCTGATGTCCTTCCACTGAACGATCCCCCACTATGATGAAAAATAATATTTAATTTTCGTTAAGAAGTCAACCGGATTATAGATTTTTGAGATTAAAAGCTTGTCAATCACAACCCGCAACCTGAAACATTTGCTTGACGAAAAAATTAAGTCGAGATATATTACCTACTAATTTCCCAAAGCAATTGTCAAGAAAAAAGGGCGTCTCTTTTTCGAAAATTATTTTGGATTTTGAGTATGCAAAGAACCGGAATAGTAAAAGATCAGTTTTTTAAAAAACATGACATGGGTTCCTTCCATCCAGAAAGTCCGCAGCGCCTCGACACAATCTATTCTATGCTTGATCAAGAGAATATGCTGAATCGACTGAAGATAATTCGTCCCCGGGAAGCATCAAAAGAAGAAATAACCTCGATTCATACTCCCGACTACTATCAGATGGTAGCCAACACGGCTCACCAGGATCAAATAGTTTCACTTGATCCCGACACCTCTGCCTGTCCGGATAGCTTTCAGGCCGCCAAATTAGCAACCGGTGGACTTTTATCACTGGTAGAGGCCATCCAGGACAATTCAATTTCAAATGGTTTTGCCCTGGTCCGTCCTCCCGGTCACCATGCGGAAGCAAATCAAGCCATGGGATTTTGTATCTTCAACAATATTGCTGTTGCCGCCATCCAGTTAATCATCCAACACGGTTTAAACCGTGTTCTTATCGTAGACTGGGATCTCCATCATGGCAATGGCACTCACTACTCTTTTTATAATAATCCCCAGGTACTATACTTTTCGACCCATCAATCTCCTTACTATCCGGGTACGGGAAGCTTTGAAGAGACAGGAGATGGCAAGGGTAAAGGATATACAGTAAATCTTCCCCTCTATCCTGGTGCAGGAGACTACGAGTATATCAGGATTTTCAGAGAAATTCTTCTTCCCATAGCGAGAGAATTTCGACCTGAATTTATTCTGGTATCCGCCGGCTTTGACATTCATTTCAATGATCCTTTAGGTCAAATGAAGGTGACTCCGGAAGGATTCGCCACTTTAACCCAACTGTTGTTAGAAACTGCTAACGAAGTTTGCGAGGGCAAATTAGCTCTGGTCTTAGAAGGGGGTTACTCTTTAGAAGCCCTGCGTGACTCGGTGAAGGCAGTGCTTTTAGAACTTTCCGGGGATTCTACC
Source organism: Pseudomonadota bacterium (assembly GCA_021160085.1). Lineage (GTDB taxonomy): Bacteria > Desulfobacterota > WTBG01 > JAGOGO01 > JAGOGO01 > JAGHDE01. The sequence goes on from JAGHDE010000265.1 coordinate 3,642, forward strand.
GGTTATCGTGTAACATCGGAACAAAAAAATCAAAGTAATCCTTATGATATTGATTCTGTTATTGACCGGGTCAAGGAAATTCATAACGATTTTTGGCAATGTTTCTGACTAACAACGCATTTTGAGAGATAGTTAAGATGGATACAAAAACTATTAACATCGGCATCATAGGTCTTGGGACAATAGGAACCGGGGTTGTTAAAATCCTGCAGGAAAACCAGAAAATTATCCAAAATCGTCTGGGAGCAAAGATCAAAATCAGCAGAATTGCTGACTTAGACCTTACTACTGACCGGGGGATTTCTTTAAACCCTTCAATTCTTACCACTCAGGCAATAGAGATTGTTAACGATTCTGATATTTCTATAGTGGTAGAACTGATTGGTGGAGAAGAGCCCGCCGCCACCTACATATTAAAGGCAATCAAACAAGGCAAAAATATTGTTACTGCTAACAAATCCCTGTTATCAACAAGAGGCCCGGAAATCTATCAGGCTTCTTACGATCACAAGGTTGACATCGGTTTTGAAGGAAGTGTTTGCGGGGGCATACCGGTTATTCGAGCTATTAAAGACGGGCTTTCCGCTAACCGGATCAGCCTTATTTATGGAATTCTGAACGGCACTGCAAACTATATTCTCACAAAAATGTCTGACGAAGGGATAAGTTTTAACAAGGCATTAATTGAAGCTAAAAAATTAGGGTACGCTGAAGCTGACCCCGCTCTCGATGTAAATGGCAAAGACACTACCCATAAGCTTTCAATCCTGTTGTCCTTAATTTATAGAAAGCAGTTCAGACCTGATGATATTTATACTGAGGGGATAACCCATATCGAACCTGTTGATATAGAATTTGCTCGAGAATTAGGATATCGCATTAAGCTGCTGGCCATTTTTAAAGAAGAAGACGGCGAGATTGAAGCTCGCGTTCACCCTACCCTTATTCCGGCTGAGTCTCTGCTTGCGCATGTCAATGGGGTTTATAATGCCGCCTTTATTGCTGGTGATGCGGTTGGATCTACAATGTTTTATGGCCAGGGGGCAGGAATGATGCCTGCGGGGAGTGCTGTTGTAAGCGATATCATCAGTATTTCGCGAAACATACTAAACGGATCAAATGGTCAAAACATTCCACTGTTTACTAAAAATTACTCAACCATAAAGCTGAAAAACAAAAACCAGACAAAATGCAAATATTACCTCCGCTTTTCTGCCCAGGACAGGCCGGGCGTGCTTTCTCAGATCTCGGGGATTCTGGGGAAAAATAATATCAGTATATCCTCGGTTATCCAAAGGGGTCGCCAGGTTAAGGGTGCGGTGCCTATTTTTATGCTGACTCATGAGGCTGTCGAAAAAGACATGGATAAAGCGCTCCAGGAAATAGATGCACTCCTGGTAACCCTGGACGGAACAACTGTGGTCAGGATAGAGGACCAGTTTAATAACTTAGCCTAAACAAAACTCACTGCCCATGAAATATATTATTTTACTCGGAGATGGTATGGCTGATTACCCGTTAGAGAAGCTGAACAATAGCACTCCTCTAATGGCGGCTCGAACCCCTAACCTTGATTTTCTTGTCAAAAATGGTGTGCTGGGGCGGGTTCAAACAATCCCGGAGGGATTTCCTCCCGGCAGTGATGTTGCGAATCTGTCAGTCATGGGTTATAACCCCAGGACTTTTTATACCGGCCGGGCTCCGTTAGAGGCGACGAGTTTAAAGATACCATTGGCATCCACTGATGTTGCTTTCCGCTGCAACCTTGTCACTCTCAAAAACAAAGACAACGAATCTATCATGGCAGACTTCAGCGCCGGACATATTTCAACTGAGGACGCTCGTGAGATTATTAAAACGATTAATAAATCATTGGGCGATGAGCGGATCGCTTTTTATCCGGGGGTCAGTTATCGCCACGTTATGGTTTGGAAAAACGGTAACTCAGAACTTCAAACTACCCCACCGCATGACATTTCAGAAAAAAATATAAAACCACATCTTCCCAAAGGTGACGGAGCAAAAAAAATTATCACTTTGATGGAAAAATCAAAAAAAATATTAGCCCACCACCCCATCAATGAACACCGGAAAAAAGAGGGTGAAAATCCAGCCACATCAATATGGCTCTGGGGACAAGGGAAACCCCTTGCCATACCTTCCTTTTCTGAAAAATACAGTTGCTCGGGCGCAGTCATATCTGCTGTTGACCTCATAAAGGGGATCGGACTTTCAGCCGGGCTGGAATCAATCGATGTGCCCGGCGCCACCGGCTTTCTGGATACCAATTACCGCGGAAAAGCCGAATATGCCCTTGATGCTTTGAAGACTAAAGATTTTGTGTTCGTACATGTGGAAGCTCCGGATGAAGCTGCGCATAATGGAAGTATTAAAGATAAAATCAAAGCAATAGAGGATTTCGATGATAAGGTGGTGGGAACGGTTCTAAAAGGAATAAAACAATTTCCTTCTTTTCGAATAATGGTTCTTCCGGATCATGCTACCCCGATTCGATTAAAGACTCATACCTCCGATCCGGTCCCTTTTGTTATCTATCCTCGAATCGATGAAGGTGGAGATCAAAAAGCCCAAACATTTGATGAGGAATCAGCACGGGATTCAAAGCTGTTTATAAGTGATGGAGATAAGTTAATGGATTTTTTTATTTTTGGGAAAATTGATTGATAGAAACAATTTTATAAAGAAAATCTATTGACAAAAAATAGTAAATAAATTATAAAAATATATTAACTGATGCGGGGTGGAGCAGTCTGGTAGCTCGTTGGGCTCATAACCCAAAGGTC
>JAGHDE010000070.1 GCA_021160085.1 Pseudomonadota bacterium
ATTTATAGTTCCATAAGTTCTTTTTCTTTTTCCACCATTATATCTTCGGTCTTTTTTATATATTCGTCAGTAATTTTTTGGACATCATCATGATAGGTAAAGTATTGATCCTCGGAAAGTCCTTTCTCGTTCTTCATGTCTTTGAGTTCTTCATTAATATCTCTCCGAATATTTCTAATAGAAACTTTGGCTTTTTCAGCTTCTTTTTTAACGACCTTGACGAGTTCCTTGCGCCGATCTTCCGTTAGTGCTGGTATTGGTATACGAATAATTTTCCCATCATTTGTAGGTGTAAAACCCAGATCGGATTTAAGAATCGCCTTTTCAATTTCGCCGATATTTTTTGTGTCCCAAGGCTGGATCGTAATCAACCGACTTTCAGGAATTGCAAGGGTAGCCACCTGATCAAGAGGAACAACTGAACCGTAGTAACTAACCTTGATTCCATCCAACAGGCTTAAAGAAGCTCGGCCAGTACGCACCCGACTAAACTCATGCCTTGTATTTTCGAGAGCATTATCCATTTTAGCTCTCGTTTTCTTTTCCAGTTCTTTAATCATAGTCTACCCCTCAATGATTGTTCCTGTCTTTTCTCCCAATATCGCTCGCTTTATGTTTTGAGAAACATTAACATTAAAAATCAATATGGGAAGATCATTATCCATACAAAGTGAAATGGCTGTTGCATCCATCACTTTATAGTTTTTATTAAGAAAGTCTAAATACGTCAGGCGGACAATTTTTTTTGCGTTTTTGTTCTTAAATGGATCGGAATCGTAAACTCCGTCAACCTTTGTGGCTTTAAGAACCGCATCAGCATTGATTTCCATAGCACGAAGGGCGGCAGCAGTATCACTTGAAAAATAAGGATTCCCCGTACCAGCTGCAAAGATGACTACCCTTTTTTTCTCCAGGTGCCGAACAGCGCGCCTTTTTATATAAGGTTCAGCAATCTGGTTCATTTCAATAGCAGATAAAACCCGGGTGGGGATTCCTCTGCTTTCGAGAGCATCCTGAAAAGCCAGACTGTTGATAACCGTAGCCAACATTCCCATATAGTCTCCTGCAGACCTATCCATGCCTTGGGCATTTGCCGGCAACCCTCGAAAAATGTTGCCGCCGCCTATAACAAGAGCCATTTGGACATCAAGAGCATAAATTTCCTCAATTTCTTTGGCAATTTTAGTAATGGCTTCCGGGTCGATCCCAAACCCTTTCTTGCCCGCCAATACTTCTCCGCTCAGTTTAATAAGAACTCTTTTTAACATGATTTTTGCCAAATTTTTAACTCTTTATGCTTTTCAAGCAATTCACTCGAACCCTCGACCCCTTGAATCCTTATAATCCTACCAAATTTTTTTGGAGATGATCCGAATATTACTCAATTGCTTCACCCAGCTGAAATCGGCTAAACCTTCTGATAACAATATTTTCCCCTATTTTGCCGATCTTAGAGTCTAACAATTCTTTTACGGTAAGCTCGGGGGCTCGCACATAACTCTGTTCCAGCAAGCAAACTTCAGAATAAAACTTTTTCATCTTTCCTTCAACAATTTTATCTATTATCTTTTCCGGTTTTCCTGACAACAAAGCCTGTTTACGATAAACTTCTTTTTCCTTTTCAACTGTCTCTGAAACGACATCTTCCCGGGTCACACAAAGAGGGTTTGCAGCAGCAACATGCATAGCAAGATTTTTTGCCAGATCATTAAATTCTTCGGTCCGGGCGACAAAGTCTGTCTCACAATTTACTTCCACCATGACACCTATTTTACTGCCCGGGTGGACATAGGAGCCAATAATTCCTTCCTTCGCAGTGCGGCTTGCCTTTTTAAGAGACGCCTTCATTCCTTTTTCCCGAAGGTAGTCAACAGCTTTTTCTATGTCTCCGTTAGCTTCCTGAAGCGCTTTTTTACAATCCATCATCGGGGCCCCGGTTCTCTCCCGAAGGTCTTTTACGATACTGGCATTAATTTCCATTCCCATCCTCCAAGTTCTTGATTTTTTTACGTCATACCTTATTTATATTTTCTGCTTTTCCCGAAGCTGGTGTCTTCCCTGAAGCAACATCCTTTTCTTTTTGGGCCGCTTCAACTTCATCTTGAAGTTTCTCTTCTCTCCTCTGTTTACCTTCAAGACAGGCATCCGCTATTCTTGAGGAAAAAAGACGGATGGCACGAATAGCATCATCATTGCCGGGGATTACATAATCCACATCATCAGGATCACAGTTAGTATCTACCAAAGCGATAGAAGGAACACCAACTTTTTTTGCTTCCGCCGCAGCAATTTTTTCCTTTTTGTTATCAATGATAAATACCACCCCGGGCATTTTTTCCATCTCTTTAATACCACCTAATTTTTTTTCGATCTTATCTCTTTCTTTTCTCAATTTTAATAACTCTTTTTTAACAAAATCAGTGGTATTATTTTCTTCTTCTAACAATGTTTCTATATTTTTCAAGCGATCAACGCTTTTTCTGATCGTCTTAAAATTTGTCAGCATCCCTCCTAACCAGCGATAATCCACATAAAACATACCGCATCTTTGAGCCTCTTCGCGAATTGTATCCTGGGCCTGTTTTTTGGTTCCCACAAAAAGCACCGATCCTCCGTTGGCAACCAAATTAACAATGAATTTATATGCATGATTAAAAAAACGAAGTGTTTTTTGCAGGTCTATGATATAAATTCCATTCCTAGCCCCAAAAATATAAGGTTTCATTTTGGGATTCCAGCGTCGGGTCTGATGCCCAAAGTGGACCCCCGCCTCTAACAGTTCTTTCATTGCAATAACTGGCACACTGCACCTCCTAATAAAAATTGGTTAAACCACCGCCTTATTTCCACCCCACTCTGGATTTATGTAACCATAAACACCCCAGAATAAGTCGTAAGGCGTGAGTAATTAAGAGCCTTTTTAAAAACCCCGGAACATGGTTTTGAAAGCTCTCCTTAAAACGTCTTTTTTTGCTCGGTTTTGATTAAATCAACAACCTGTTGCAGTTTGTCTCTCAGACTATATAATAATCTTTTTTTATGGCATATTTAAAAAAATATTGCAAATAAAAATTGTAAAAACTCTTAAAAAGCAACCGCTTTGTCGTTTTTGGGAAGAGGAAAGGGGAAAAAGGGGACCGGCAAACAGACAGCCCCCCCCTAAAGATGACAAAACTTGTACTATTCACC
>JAGHDE010000062.1 GCA_021160085.1 Pseudomonadota bacterium
GCCAAACAGATTTATTTCCGCCATCATCACCGATCAGGGAATAGCTGAAAAACCCTATGGGAAGAATTTAAAAAAATTGATTTCTCTATAACCTACTTATTAATGAAAGGCAGACTGATGGATGCAATAACCAATAAAATCTGGATGGACGGTGAATTTGTTGACTGGGATAAAGCTACTGTTCATGTGCTCACTCACACCCTGCATTACGGTTGGGGAGTGTTCGAGGGAATCCGCTCTTATCAATGCCATGACGGCGCTTCCGCAGTGTTTAGACTGAAAGAACACGTGGATCGTCTTTTTGGTTCCTGCCATATTGTCGATATTCCCATTCCTTTCACCAAAGTGGAGATTACCGAAGCGATTCTGGAAACGTTGCGGCTCAATAAGCTTAAGGAAGGATATGTTCGTCCCCTCGTATTTATCGGCGACGGTGAGATGGGGATCTACACCAAAAATGTTAATGTCCGGGTAGCCATCGCGGTGTGGGGCTGGGGTGCATATTTAGGAGATGAGGGCCTTGAAAAAGGGATCAGAGCTAAGATATCCTCTTTCACTCGACTCCATGTCAACGGACAGATGACAAAGGCCAAGGTATGCGGCAACTATGTCAATTCGATCCTGGCTAAAAGAGAGATTACTGCCGCTGGTTATGATGAGGCTATCCTCCTCGATACCGAAGGATACGTTTCTGAAGCAAGCGGAGAAAACATCTTTATAGTGAAAAACGGGGTGATCAAGACCACCCCCCGCACTTCCATTCTCCCGGGGATAACCCGGGACTCAGTCATCACTATTGCTAAAGACAAAGGGTATCCGCTGGTGGAGGATCGGTTTACGCGCGATGAACTTTACCTTGCTGATGAAGCCTTTTTCAGTGGAACTGCCGCTGAAATTACGCCGGTTCGGGAGGTTGATAACCGTTTAATCGGATCCGGATCTCCCGGACCGATAACGAGTGATATTCAAAATACATTTTTTGATGTGGTTAAGGGAAAGATCAATAAATACAAACACTGGCTGGCCTACGTTTGAACCTGAGCGTCTAATTGCAATACTTTATTTATATGACAGATCCTAAATCCATACTAAAAGGGATGATTCAACGGCTGATAGCTTTTCTGTTTGTTGCATTGTCAGTTACCGCATTGGCCGCTGGTATTTCATGGGCGGAGGATAATCATATAAAAATTGGCGTGTTAGCGTCAAGAGGACCCCAGCAGTGTCTGAAAAGGTGGAAACCCACGGCTGATTATCTGACGCGCAAAATTTATCCCGAGAAATTTGTGATTGTCCCGATTGATTACAAAAATGTTTATTCTACAGTCGAAAAGGAAAGCATCGATTTTATTTTAGTGAACCCATCAATCTACGTTGATTTAGAATACCGGTATGGGGTTAGCCGGATCGCAACCTTGAAACAATGGCAGCACTACGGGGGAGACTACGCCAAGTATGGAGGGGTAATTTTCTGCAAGAAAATTCGGGACGACATAAGAAACCTGCATGACCTCAAGGGAAAAACCTTCATGGCTGTCGATAAAACCTCTTTTGGTGGATGGAGGATGGTCTGGCGGGAATTGAAAGAAAAAGGGATTGACCCAGCTGTTGATTTCAAGGAACTCAGGTTTGGAGGCAATGAGGATGCGGTTGTTTTTGCAGTAAAAGATGGTACCATAGATGCGGGAACAGTAAGAAGTAATACGTTAGAGACAATGGATGCCGAAGGAAAGATTTTTCTTGAAAATTTCTATGTGATTAATAAACAAGGCGGTGTAAATTCAGAAGTGCCTTTCCTTTCATCAACCCGGGTTTATCCTGAATGGCCTTTTGCAAAAGTCAGGCATACCTCTGATGCTGTGGCTGAAAAAGTAGCAACCGCATTGCTCGAAATACCTCCTGATTCTCTCGCCGCCCTCTATGCGCAATGCGCTGGCTGGACAATTCCTTTAAACTATCAATCAGTGCATGAATGTTTAAAGGAGTTGAAGATCGGGCCTTACAAAAACCTGGGTAAAATAACGCTTTCCGATGTTGTTCGAACCTACTGGCACGTAATATTAGTTATTAGTATTTTATTTCTGGTAATGGCAGGAAGTACCATTATTATCCTGAATCTCAACCGAAACATCAATGCCTCTCATCTTAAGCTCCAAACAGAAATGGATGAGCATAAGCAGGCGGAAGAAGCTCTCCGGGAGAGTGAATTAAAATATCGTACTCTTTTTGAATCTACTCCGGACGCAATCATGATGCTTAATAAGGATGGTTTTTTCGACTGCAATGCCTCAACCCTCAAAATCTTTAACTGCTCCTCAAAAAAAGAGTTTGTCAATTGCCACCCGGGCGAATTATCACCGCCAGAGCAGCCGGAGGGGCAAGATTCTTTCATCGCTGCTGACGAGCATATTGAAAAAGCATTTGCCGAGGGATCGGACTTCTATGAGTGGATGCATCAAAGAAAAGACGGCGCTGTGTTCCCCGCCGAAGTATTGCTAAGCAGATTTGAATTAGGCGGCAGAATGGTTTTACAGGCATTGGTTCGCGAGGTCACCGAGCGCAAGCGGGCCGAAGAGCAGATTCATACTCTTACCCAGCAACTGATGAAGGTTCAGGAAGAAGAGCGCCAGAAAATTTCTCGCGACCTGCACGACCATGTAGCCCAGGACCTCTCCACGTTAAGAATAGGCTGTGACACCCTTTTTGATAATCAGCCAAAAGTTTCTCCTGAGATAAAGCAACGGGTTTCAAAATTCTTAAAACTACTTCAGGGAACCATCGTGGCAGTCCGGGATATGGCATATGACTTACGTCCCCCTGGTCTTGATCAATTAGGATTGGTCCGGACGGTTTTTCAGTATTGCGAGGATTTTTCTGACCGGAATGGAGTAAGCGTTGACTTCTATTCCGCTGGTGTGAATGGCTTGAGACTCGACTTTGATACTGAAATCAACCTCTATCGGTTGATCCAGGAGGCTCTCAACAACATCAGGAAACATGCTGATGCCAGCCAGGTGGCCATCAGGCTTATCTCATCTTTTCCTAACATCATCCTTCGCATGGAGGATGATGGCAGAGGTTTTGATATAAAGGAGCGGTTGGTTACCGCTTTGACTGAAAAACGGATGGGACTCCAGAACATGGCGGAAAGGGTGAACCTGCTACAGGGCAAAATGAGGATTCAGTCCCGTCCAAAGGAGGGGACAAAAATTCTGATAGAGGTTCCTTATAAGGAGGCAAAGAGTGGTTCAAAAGAAGAGCATCTTGATCATTGATGATCATCCCCTTTTCCGGGAAGGCCTCAAGGCTATTATAGAACGGGACGCCCGGTTTGAGGTGGTCGGGGAGGCAGGAGATGGGCGGCAGGGACTGAGCATGGCCAAAAAACTTAAACCTGATCTGGTGATGGTGGACATATCCCTGCCCGATCAAAATGGCCTTCAATTGACCCGCGAAATACGCAGTCTTTGGCCGGAAACCCGTGTCCTGATCGTCAGCATGCACTCCAAGATCGATTATATCACTGAGGCATTTCAGGCCGGCGCCACCGGGTATGTGGTCAAGGATTCCGCCTCGGAACGGCTTCTGAATGCACTTGAGACGGTTTCAAAAGGCGAGTATTTCCTGGACAGTTCCGTTTCCCATTCAGTGGTGAAAATGCTAATGGAATCCGGGGTAAAAAGGGCAAAAATAACGGATTCTGCTTACGAGTCTCTGACCCCCCGAGAGCAAGAGATCATACGCCTTCTGGCCGAAGGAATTTCAACCAGAGTGATTGCCGATAAGCTTTTCATCAGCCCCAAGACCGTTGAGAACCACCGCGCCAACATTATGAACAAGCTTGGTGTTCACACCACTTTTGAGTTGATTCGCTATGCCGCAAGGCTTGGCCTGATTGACGTGGCCCTCTGGAGGGAATAAAATTTGCCATCTAATAGTTCTTCTTACCAGTTATTTTTTTGCCCCAATCGGGATAATTTCCCCATTCACCGGGGCTTTCCCCCACGAAAATGAACCCTTTACTCTATGGACAAAAAGAGAAAGAATGCAGATAAATAAATTTAAATAATTAGATGGAGTTAAATGTTTTAAACCAAAGAGATTTAAAAAAAATTAAGAGACAAGTGAGTGCTTACTTGTAAGGCACTTTTTTAAATCTCAGATTAAAGGAAAGGATCGCATAATGAAGGTGGTAAACATTATATTAA
>JAGHDE010000251.1 GCA_021160085.1 Pseudomonadota bacterium
ACTGGCTGGCTCGAATGCTGGCAGCAGGAGAAGACCCGTTGTATATAGCTCGCCGGATGGTTCGTTTTGCTTCTGAAGACATTGGCAATGCTGATCCTCAGGCACTTCAATTAGCGGTTGCCGGATATCAATCTTTTCAATTTTTAGGGTCCCCGGAAGGGGAACTGTCCCTGGCCCAGGTAGCAGTCTATTTAGCCTGTTCTCCCAAGAGTAATGCGGTCTACAGGGCTTATACTGAGGCTTGGAACGATGCCCAAAAAGAAGGTTCTCTTCCGGTTCCTCTCCATATTCGCAATGCTTCTACCAGGCTTATGAAGAATATGGGATATGGCAAAGGATATAAATATGCCCATGACTTTCCTGAGGCGGTGGTGGCGCAGGAGCATCTTCCGAAAAAATTGAAAGACCGAATTTATTACAAGCCTACTGATCAAGGAATAGAGAAAGAAATCAAACAGAGGCTGAAAGAATGGGGGCGGATTAAAGAAGGGAAGGATAGAAGTTAGTCCCCTGCTCATTCAGCAGGAGTTTTCAGAACCGGATTTTGTAAAAATCTTTTCGGCATGGGGTTTGGGTGGGTTTAAAGGCATGTTTTTTCAAACTTATCAGTGAGGTAATTCAAGGCATCCCGAATGCTTTTATTGATGCGGATGCTCGTTTCAAAATTGTTTAATGCTCGAAGCACTGACGAATGATTTCGGCCAAAGCAGATTCCAATGTCAGACAGGGTTGTCTCAGTATATTTACGACATAAATAGTAAGCCACCTGCCGGGGATAGGCCACGGACCTGCTCCGGGATTTTGATTGGAGCTTTTCAGGTGTAGTTTTAAAATGGTGGGAGATAAATTTTTTAATATCTTCTACAGTGACCGCTTTGTTTTTTATAAAACTTTTAAGAGTTTGCTTGGCCATATCCAAACCAATTTTTTGTCCTAAAAGGGAAGAATTGGCAATAAGATTAATAAGAGCGCTTTTGAGATCCCGAACATTGGTTTTTACTGACTGCGCAATATAGTCAGCCACCTCTTCGGGAATTGTAACATTTTCCTCAACGCATTTACGGGAGATGATTTTTCTTTTTGTTTCATAATCTGGAGGCGTTATATCGGCCACCAATCCGCTTCCCATCCGTGATTTAAGATTGTCCTTGAGATCCTTAATCTCGCGAGGGTCTGCGTTTGCGGTTAAGATGACCTGTTTGCCCATCTGAATCAACGTATCGAGGGTGTAAAATATCTCATCCTGGGTTTTATCCTTTCCTTTCAGGAATTGGATGTCCTCAACAACCAAGACATCACATTGCTTCCGATATTTTTCTTTAAATTCCAGGATTCGATTTTTACGAAGTGACTGAATCATTTCGTGGGTGAACCACTCTGCGGTTGTGTAGAAGACCTTTATGTTGGGGTGGGTAGCAATAATTTTTTGTCCGGTAGCACTGGAAAGATGCGTTTTTCCTAATCCTTCCGAAGAATGGAAGAAGAGGGGGTTATAACGGAGAGATTTTCTTTCGGTAATGGCCAGTGCAGAAGCATAGGCAAACTGATTGCACTCTCCTACAACAAAATTATCGAAGGTATATTCCCGATTGAGGAATGGGAGGCCATAAAGAAAATTTTCAGTTCCCGGGAGGGGCAATTGACTGGGTATAGAGAGACACTTATCAGTTTTATCCTTTTGGGGATTTGATGTTTCTAATCCAAGCAGGACTTCTTTGCCGGTAACCTCTTTGAACGTTATACTGATATCTTTATAAAAGTTTGATTTAACCCAATCCAGAACAAACTTATTAGGGCAGGTTATGATCGCTTTGTCGGAAAGAACATCTTGAGGCTTCAGTTTTGACAGCCAGCGATTATAAGAAGTTGCCCCCACCTGTTTTTTTAATTTTTTTTCGAACTGGCTCCATGATTCCTTCTCCATCTATCCCCCTCCGGCAAAAACTCTTCTTTCTTTATAAAATTTTTTCTATAATAAAAAGAATAAAGATGGGGTGTCAAAGTGGATTGAAGTGATATTTCATAATTTGCTGATTTCCATAATGCACAATTTCTAACTACCTAAAAAAGAAGAAAAATAAAGGCTAAGAAACTACATTCCCCTAAAAACAGAGGGGGAAGCTACTGTCAGAAAAAGACCCGCAGTTTTAATTGGTTATTAAAATTTTCAACAAAGCATTCATAAAAAATTGAACCAAGCAAACTTCCATAAGCGGCGTTTCCCTCTCTTTTCCTCTGCTTTGCATTTTTTTTAAAAATTAAAGATTTTTTTCACTTTCCCGGACAATTGCCTGGATTAACGGTTCTGTATTAATGGTAGGATCTCTCATCGAGGTAAGATTAATTCGGGTATTGACGGTCGCCCCTTTTTTGGTAAGAAATTGCCATTCAAACAATTGAGGTTTGTCAGTTAAAGATTGAGTAATTTTATTTTCCACTGCTTTTTCAGAAAGAATGCCCGAGGATTGAATCTTAGGGCTGATTTCCCATATGTATCTGCCAGACAACTCTTCTTTTTTATACCCGGTTATTTTTTCAGAGGCGGGGTTAGCGCCGATAATCTGCTTTCCTTTCATAATAATAATAGCATCAGGAGCACCTTCAAAAAGCATCCGATAGTACTCCTGGCTTTTTAACAGCTTTTTTTCCGAACGTATCTGTTCAGTATTATCAACAATGGTCATCAGCGCATACTCTGCGTTTCCATCCTGATCAAGAAGAGGAACAATGGTTCCCTCTCGATAGAAGACCCTTCCTTCATAATACTGTTCTTCCTCCCAATCAAAACGAACAATAATTTTAGCTTTGAAAGCCCGGGCCACAGCAGCAGACACAATCTTCTTATCTGATAAAAAGAGCAAATTAGATACGGGTCTATTGATTGCCTCCTGGTATGCGCACTGATAAAGCCTCTCACCCGCCCGGTTGATATAACGGAGCTTTTCCTGAGAGTCAACCACAACCATGACAATGGGGAGTTTTTCCAACAAGGTTATTAATTTCTGAAGTCCAAACCCCCTGAAAAAAGATTCCTTACTTAAAATCTCAGTTTGCGAATTCATAACCAGGCTCCTTTGTTATGTTTCTGAAGAAAAACCATTTCTTTTAACTTTTATTGCCGGCCCCTCTTCTTCTATGGTTTACCAAAGCGCAACTTTGCCAGTTCCTCAACGTACTCATAAATATGCAGTCCTTTGGAAGCAGCAATTATCTCTCCATCATCCACTCCAATCTCTGCGGCCATGTACTCTTTTAGAAGCTGGATGCCAGCCAGGTTTGCGGGAAACCCTCCCCAGAGGTCCCAGGAGCGGAAGTAAGGGAAAAAATGGAGTGCCCCATCCCGGATTTTTGTATCAATGTGTCTTAAGCAAGGAGGATCTGCCAAGAGAAGATCGGAGGGCTGACCCACCTGCAGAATAATCTGGTTGGTACCAAACCCCTCTTCCTTATATCGTTTTATGGCTTCTTCAACCTGACTGAAAAATCCACCTTCTTTCTTTTCCGCATTCGTTAGTCTTTCCCCGTAGGTATAATCCTCTCCCTCTGCTTTTTTCCCTCCCATGATGTAATCATTAAAATAATCGACAACATAATCTTCGCTAACAGGTGGGGGAATCTTGAGTTGCTCTGGAATCTTAGGCAGCCGGGGCTCTTCCCAGGGAGCTTTGATCCTGATTACGGCAAAATCAAATTCTATCCGTTCACTACCGGCGTAGCTTCCGCTGTCAATTTTGTATTTATGACCATGCTCAAACAGATTAAAAACCGCCTGGTGCCAAGCATCATCAAGGGTTATTGCTTCAATAAACACCACTTCCATCATATTTCCCCTCCTGATTTTTTTATAACGAGAGCATTGAAAAATCCTGTTCCGGCATTCTGCAAACGTCTCATAACATCAAGATTACATTTGATCTTTTTGTTCCCCGAAACGAAGTCCCAGGTCATTTATCATCTGCAAATCATCATCTATGATACGCCCCCCGGTTGTTAAATAACCACCCACAATCATTCCGGTTGCTCCAGCTAAAAAAGCGGTAGCCTGAAAATCTCTCAAATTTATTTCCCTTCCACCTGCCAGCCTGATCTCGGTATCAGGAACAATAAGCCGCATAATGGAAATGAGTTTTATTATTTCAAGCGGGGAGGGCGGCGCCATATTTTCCAGAGGAGTTCCCGGCCGGGGATCCAAGATATTTACGGGAATGCAATCCACCTCTATCTCCCGCAACAAGAATATCATTTCTATCCATTGTTCGGAAGTCTCTCCTAATCCAATAATGCCTCCTGAACAAATGCTTAAACCGTTTTTTTTCACCATCTGGATAGTTTTTAATTTTTCGGAAAGGGAATGGGTGGTGCAAATTTTTTCAAAGAAGCTGGGGGATGTTTCCAGGTTATGATGATAACGATTTACCCCTGCTTGCCTGAGGCCTGACACCTGATCTTCTGATAAAATTCCCAGTGAACAATCAACCTCCAACCTGGTTTCCTGGCGAATTTTTTTTGTGGTTTTGACAACTTTTTCAAAGTCTCTGGTTCCCAAATTTCTGCCACTGGAAACAATACTGAACCTTTGCACGCCTTTTTCGTCAGCTTTTTTTGCGGCTCGCACAATTTCCTCAACCTCAAGCATTGGATAGGTTTTGCATTCTCCTTTATAGTGGGATGACTGAACACAAAATTTACAATCTTCTGAACAGCGGCCTGATTTGGCGTTGATAATAGTACAGAAACCAACCCTGTTTTCCATAAACCGATGGCGGACCTGATTGGCAACCGCCATGATATCCACTATTGCTTTCTTTTCTGTTTCAAGAAGTTTTTTCGCTTCCGGAAAGGTTATTTTTTCTCCCCCGAGCACCTTTTCACCCATGTTTCGAATATAATTATTCACTTTTTTATCCACCTTTCTTATTAAACCCTAAATTTACAGCGCCGCTTGTTTCGAGAACTTTGCAAAACAGGGTTTTTAATGCGCAGAATATTTTTTTAATTCAGCAATTATTTATTCAGGCCAATGGCTTTTATTGTTTACCTTAATTCTATATACATTTCAAGAGCTGATCTGTTTATCC
>JAGHDE010000206.1 GCA_021160085.1 Pseudomonadota bacterium
ATCTTATGCCCCTCATGAGAGACTTAAAAAAGGAGCGTTTTGTGCTGCTGCTCCTCGACAGCATTCCGTCTGTCGAGGAGCAGCAGCACAAAACGCTCCTTTTTTAAGTCTCTCATGAGGGGCATAAGATAGTTTGCTACGTCGGACGATTTTTTAATGGAACCTTCCATGGCCTTTTCCTCGCTCAACATCCTTCGGCCCAGTTCGATGGCCGCTTTAATCTGGGCAATCTTGGCATTTTTGAGACCGGAAATTTCCTTAAATTCAGAAGCATCAACGCCGCTCATTAAACGAAGGGATTTGAATTTGTGGAGCAATTCTCTGCCGATATCCACTGCGCTTCTTCCAGGTGTGCCCGTTCTGATCAAAATAGCGAGAAGTTCCGCATTGCTCAGGGTATGCTCTCCGTATTTGAGCTGTTTTTCCCGCGGCCGGTCATCTTCTGACCATTCACGAACGGGAAGAGGATATTTTTTAGCTTTCTTTTTCATTTGCATAACTTCAAAGTGATTTCTTGTTGTTTTTCAAGGGAAACATCCCATTGATATACTGTAAAAACATGTCTACGTCATGGACACGTCCCTGCAATGTGTCCATGAATTGCGGTTTTATCGACACGTTCTTAATTTGGCCCCATGGTGTCTCTTTTATAACCTTCCAGCCATTGTTTCCCTTTATCCGTCAGCCGGTATTTCTGTTTGCTGCTGCGGGGTTTGTCCGGGATGGTCATTTCTACAAACCCCGTCTTGATTAGGGGGTTAAGAACTTGGTCCCTGAACTTGGTCCGGTTTGTTCGTCCCAAGAGTTCCATCAAATCCGTAATAACTTTATCATTCAGAAGGTTGCGGATGATTTGAACTTGGTCCCGACTTAGTCCCAACTTGGTCCCAACATCCCCTGTGTCTTTCGGAGTATCGGGCAAAACGGCTGGCAGGAACTTCACATACACAGAACCGGCCTGCTCCTGCCAGGTGGGTTCGGGGTTGCCGTTTTCCTCGCACCAGTCAATAATGTTCAGCGTGCCGGTGCCCCAGCGCTCGATAATGCCTGCCCGGTAAAAGACATTGGCAATAATAGGATTCCACGGCTTGGATTCATGGGGTTTGGCCAGCTTTTCCGGAGTAATGCCGAAGTGGAGGCCACCGGGATTGGTGATCTCCAGGTGATCGTCATACATGGCGAGGGCCACGGCGGCACCCGGTATCGTATAGTCGCGGTGGCACAGGGCGTTGGCCAAGGCTTCACGCGTGGCGCGTGGCGGATACCAAGGCTGGTCTTCACGGATCATCTTGCCTGGGACGACCCGTCCGGCAATGGGTACATGATCCATCAGGAAAGATTCAGCCCGGCGCAGGAGCGCGAAGGCGTGTCCCCAGTACTGCCGGTTGTCGGCAAAATCAGCCAGGCGGTCTTTTCCCCGAAAACGTGCCATACGGATACCCATCTGCGGATAAAGCGTCTTGAGACTGTCCGTCTTGCCATAAAGCGCTATTGCGGCGTTCAGCAGATTGCCTTCGTGAATCAGTTCCAAACCAAGGAGAATGGATCTGGTGTCTCGCCGGTCAGTGGCTTCGAGTCGTCCCAGATGAATAGCATTGTCCAGAGTAATTTGAATCTCGTCAGCATCCAGATCCTTGATGGAAACGCCCTCCGGCACAGGTTCGTTTTCCCACCGTGTTGTTGCATGGAATTTTTCAATTAATCGACAGTTATATTCATCCCCCGGCATCTGTATCGTTGTGGGACCATTCCGAAGGTATGGCCGTCCTGCATATCTATAAAGTCCTGTGCTGCCTGGAATACTTATAATTATTACAGCGTTTCCTGATTTTAAATTGACGGTTTCAATATCAGGGAAAGTCGGCGGCTCAATTTTACGGATTTCATTTGATATATCTTCTATTGTTTTTGCAGAGACTTTCTGACCGGTTATTTCCCCTTTGTCTGTCACACCAAATATTACAAAACCACCTATACTGTTCAGCATAGCACAGACAGACTTTGCAGCAGCCGTTCTCTGCCCGGTCGACTTTTTAAATTCAAGCCGATCTGATTCACCCTTTTTTACAAGCTGCTTTAGTTCTTTCAGGTTCAAAATAGCTCCTTTACGGTAATCTATGCCATTGTTGCATTCATGTTCATTAATTCTCCCTGTCCGGCAATAAAATATATACTCCCATTAGATCCATGGGAAGTACCGGCTCGACAACCTTGAATCTTTTTCCGCCCATGACTTTTTTGAACCTTTTTTATTGCTTCAACCTGATGTTTGAATAGAGCATAATCCTTAAAGATTTTAGCTGTATCGGGATGCAGTATCCCTTTATCACAAAGGGACTGTGCTGATTCGCCCTGCTCAAATGAAGGATTAAACTGTATTAAAGGCTCGGGCCAGAACTTTCCTTTATTGATTTCCGCTTCAATTACTTCTTTAATTTTTTTATCTTTAATATTTATAAAGCTGCTGACAAAATGCTTGTAATCATCCATTATCTTTTGGTGGATATTAAATATATCTATGGGTTTTCGCATTTTTATTGTTCCTTGATTAATGAATTCGTAAAAAGTCGAAAAATACCTTTTTCGTCATTCCGGCGAACGCCGGAATCCAGTGATTTCAATAGGTTATAGACTCCGGCTTTCGCCGGAGTGACAGAACGGGGACTTTTGACGAAAGCATCTTGATTAATTGGTATACTGTTTGCCTATGCAGACATTATTTCCAGTCAAAAGATTGAAGCTCCCCGCAGCAAGCTGCGGGGAATCTTCGACCGTAAGGAAGTTAGCCATTTTTAGATTCACTCGCTATTGCGGTTCAATGCTCTTGTTAGCAGAATCGAGGTTACCTACAGATAGTTACGTTCGCGCAGAACATCTATAACTTGAAAATATGGA
>JAGHDE010000178.1 GCA_021160085.1 Pseudomonadota bacterium
AAAACCTTATTCTTTTCTGAGGCGGTAAGATCTTTTTTGAAATTGACGTGAACAAGCAGTATATTTTTTATAAAATGTTTTTTCCCAAGCAGGGGTATGATAACAACAGGCGCGCGGTCAAATCTTCCAAGTCCGGCATATATGTCCCCGGTTTTTACAATCGTCTTCTTTGTTCCTTTAAGGAAACCGGATTTTTCCGCCCTCGACTTCATCTGGAAAGAAATCCCACCTCGCTTCTTTATCGATATTGCAGAAAGTTCCCCGGGTTTCCCCTCGTCATCGAGATTGCCGACTTCATACAGGGTATAACCTCGAATATCAGATATCGCCCCTTGAATCCTCCTGACAGTAAAGCCATCATTGCTGGTTAAATTCTCCAGCGAAAAGTTGAGTTCTCTGAGAAAGTCAAACAGGATGCCGGGCAACATCTCTTCCTTTCTGCTTGTCCCGACAGTAACTGTCTTTGCCTGATGTCTGATTGCGTCAATGGGTCGGGAAAGCTCATCTGCGGCCTGGTCAAGACAAACATCCAGCATATCAATAGGAGAAGAGGAAGTCCTTTCTTCTTTAAATTCTTCCCAAAAATCTTCCAGGGGCAGCTTTCCAACAGCATATTTAAGAAGCAGGGTTATGTCTGATGCCAACTTAACGCTCAGGGATGAAAAAAATCCTTGCTTTCGGCGGGAGTGAAAATCTGTAGAAAATTCTTTTATTATCTTATGAAGGCCGGGATTACCTATCTTTTCAAAAAGGGATTCATCCTTCTTGTCAAGTTCGCCTACCTTCAAAGAGAGCTTATTTCTGAAAGCACGAAAAACATCTCCATCCTCATTAATGCTGCAAGCGGCATAATAACCCCAAATATGCCCTGCGAGCGTATTTAGAATAACCGATGCAGGAAAGGATGATTCCGGCACAAAGATTAATGAATCAGCAATATTATCAAACCTTTTTTCTCCTTCATCCGCAACAACCACCACCGTAGCTGCGTGAGCTTTAAAGATGGCTGTGTCCTTTGCAATGTCTTCAACAACCTGTGGTGGGTTTCCGGCAGCACAAACAATAATCAGGGGTTCGGAAGAAAGATCAATATGTTTCTTGTCCTCCACAATATCTGAAGATATGGTTTTGTAACAAAGCTCACTAAGTTTTATCCTGATTTCATCCGCCGCAACCTTATTGGGGCCGCTACCTACAACCGCCCAGTATCTTTTTTTCTTAACCATCTTCCAGGAGGATTCCTTTATCTTCTCCCTTATATCTATCACCTTGTTCATCTTATCCGGAACCTGTTCAAGGTTGATAAGCTCTCTGGCTATAAAATCATCAGACCTGGCTCCAAGAACCTGAGCAAAACAGAGGGCAAGGATATAACCGGCAACAATCTGGGAATAGAATGCCTTTGTTGACGCTACTGACATTTCTATATCCCTTCCATCGCTTGTATAAAAGACCCCATCGGTTATGTGAGTGATATCCGACTGTCTCCGGTTAACAATTGCGATCAGATAAGCGCCACGCTCTTTAGCCATGGCCACGGCTCTGTTGGTATCGGTAGTGGTACCCGATTGAGTGACAGCAATAACAAGGGTGCTTTGTAAATTTTCCTCAAGAAAAAATCCGCTAAATTCCGAAGCGGCTTTTGCTTTAATATTTATTTTCGAACCCACTAAATATCGCGAAAAAGCCTCAGCAATTGCCAGACCTGCTACAGCAGCCGTGCCCTGCCCAATCACAAAAATTTTATTTATTTTACTTTGAATTAGTGCGTCTTTTAGTTTTTGGGGCAGAATATCATCCCCCAGATTAAAGTTAACTTCAGGTTTGCCATTCTGATCATAAGAAATATGATACTTTCCTCTCAGGGTCTTTTTTGCGGATAAAGGAGCCTCCAAAATTTCTTTTAAAAGATAGTGAGGATAGCTCTTGCGATCAATATCCCGGGTGGTAATCTCCGCCTTTTGTATCTGCTCATCTGAAATTACAAGCGGAGGTCCATCATAACTGAAAGCGCTGATTCCCCTTTGGCTATTTTTTTGATCCTTGCTTAGAATAAAAATCTCTCCTTTTGTCCGGGAATTTCCCTCAATCCTTTCCCTCTCGCCATCCATCTTAATAAAATAAGGGGTTAGTTCCACCAGACCATACAGCTCGGAAGAAAAAATATACTGGTTATCGCAAATGCCGATATACAAAGACTGACCGCTTCCTCTAAGGGCAAGAAATACCTTTCCCGGTTCCAGATTGCTCTGCATGGCAATGGCATGAGAGCCTTCAAAATCGTTCAGAGCCAAACGAAAGGCTTCTTTCAGGGCACACCCTTTGTAAAGGTATCTCTCGATCTGGAGGGGAATAATTTTTGTGTCCGTGGTCACCCTTTGATCTATAATCTCGGTTTCCCCGGCCTCAAGAAATGATCTGAGGGTTTGATAGTTGTCAATATCCCCATTGAGGGCGACATGAATTGTCCAATTTCCTCTGCCGTAATGGGGATATTGTTTAACAGGCACAGGAGCCTCGAATGAAGTATCAATATCGGTATTTAAGCTGAAGTTGTTTATAGGGTGACAATTCTCCTCGTTGATGGCTCCCACAGATGCCCAGCGGGTATGGGCAAAAAACATTTCCGGTTCTATCTCTTCGTTGATAAATATCTGAAGTATTCGATCCGCCCGAATGCTGTTTCTTAAATATTTGGTATTTTCACCCAGTGCTCCAGTAATAGAGGCCTTCTTATAGATAAATGTTAAAAATGGCGGTCTGATTTTGGAAGTGATGCCCGACAGACAGATAGAACCATCTGACAGTTCCCCCGGGGCAAGTCTTTTCAAAAAATTATTATAAAGACCATCGTTTTTGAGGTTTTCCAATATATTTTCTAAGGCCTTTCTATCTTTCAGGCCAAAGGAAATCTCTATGCCCGCGGAATCTCTTCCTCGAACTTCTATTCTGTCAAGAGAGTTTAACAAAAAATTGATGTTTTTATACTTCCTGAAACATTCTTTCGATATCTTGCTTTTCTCTCTCCCCCCTGCTAAACAAAGCGCCCTGTCTATATTGGAAAGGAGGTCCTTGTCCAGCGCCCATACTGAATCTTTTACTATTTCAAAGAGTTTGTTGATATGCTCCATCTCGCTGGTAGAAAAATTACTGGCATTTTTTTCTATCAACTCTTCTTCCCGGAGAAGAAAGGAATTCATGGTCTCGGAAACCATGGCAAGTTCCTCTTTTTTATCAATATGATAAAAAAGTGAGAATGAGTTTTGCTTTAAACCGAGAATGTATTCCTCCATATCCATCAACGTTCCTAAACCGCCGAGGTATTCCTGCAAAGAGATGGATTGGGAAAGCAATCTTTCCAGCCTGTTTGTCTGAACTTTCTCAAAGATGATGGAAAGCCTGTCTTTAATCTTGTCTTTTCTTTGAGTATCTTTTTTGATCGTAAGGATACCCGCTAACCCGCAAGCAAGGATTTCCGGGCTTGATGGGAATATAATAATGGAGTTCGGGGGTGCGTATCGCGGATTATATCCTATAAAAATCCGCCATTCTTTCAGAGACTGGAGAACAACAAAAAATAATTTCCCGATTTCTTTGAACATTTAATCACCGTTCTTCAGCAGAAATATCAATATTTGAAACTGATCCTTGTTAAGAAATTAGTGACTACTCGGTTGGCAAATGCGCCAAAACACAAAGCTTATACGGTCTCTCTGTCATATCTGAGCAGTTACAGAAATTATTACTGCCATTTTAGAGTGATAGGATTTGCACAAAAGTTTATCCAGCGTCTTGAGAATTGTGCTCCAAAGCAGCCTTTATAAATCTGGCAAACAGGGGATGGGGGCTTCTCGGTCTTGATTTGAATTCAGGATGAAACTGACAGCCGAGAAACCAGGGATGATCACCAATTTCTACAATTTCCACCAGCCGCTCATCAGGGGACTTTCCGCTTATCCGCAAACCGTTTTCAATAAGCATATCCCGGTAATTATTATTGACTTCATAACGATGCCGGTGCCTCTCGCTGATTTCTCTTCCTTTATATGCCTCAAAAGCAAAGGAGCTCTCTTCTATCAGGCAGGGATAAGCTCCTAATCTCATAGTTCCCCCCTTGTCCGTTATCTTTTTTTGTTCCGGAAGAAGATCAATCACCGGGTAAGAGGTGTCCTGATCGAATTCGGAACTGTTGGCCTTTTTTAGTTTGCAGATGTTTCTGGCGTATTCCACCACCGCCATCTGCATACCGAGACAGATGCCGAAAAATGGAATCTTATGAACCCGGGCATAGGTTACCGCCTGAATCATCCCTTCGATACCTCTTTCTCCGAACCCCCCGGGAATCAATATTCCACCAACACCATTAAATTGATTATCCATGCCTTCTCGTTCTATCTGTTCCGAATCGATAAAACGGAGTTCTACCTTAGAATCACTAAGAATGCCTCCATGCACCAAAGCTTCGTTTAAGCTTTTATACGAATCTGCCCAATCAACGTATTTTCCCACAATAGCAATGGAAACCGTACGGGAGGAATTTTTTATCCTGTTGACTACCTCCTCCCATTCTCCCAGACGAGGTTCACCGGTCCAGATATTCAAGAGGTCAACAATCTTTTGATCAACCCCCTCCTTATGAAAGATCAGGGGAACTTCATAAATACAGTCCACATCTTTGGCGGTAAAAACCGACTCAACCTCCACATTACAGAAAAGGGATATCTTTGCCTTGATATCACTCGATAGAAATTCTTCTGTCCGGCAAAGAAGGATATCCGGCTGGATACCGATTTCGCGCAGCTCCTTAACGCTGTGCTGAGTTGGCTTTGTTTTAACTTCCCCCGCCGTTTTAAGAAATGGAGCCCACGTAAGATGAATAAAGATTACGTGTTCTTTGCCTTTTTCATTACGAAACTGTCTAATGGCTTCCAAGAAGGGAAGGCTTTCGATATCTCCCACGGTTCCGCCGATTTCTATAATAGCTACATCAAAACCGGTAGCTGCTTCTTTGATGTGGCCTTTGATTTCGTTTGTGATGTGGGGAATAACCTGAACTGTCCCGCCTAAGTATTCGCCCTTCCTCTCTTTAGATATAACCGAATAATAAACCTGTCCCGTCGTAAGATTATTTCCTTTGCCCAGGCGGGTATTGGTAAACCGTTCGTAATGACCGAGGTCCAGATCGGTTTCAGTACCATCATCGGTAACAAAAACTTCTCCATGCTGGAAAGGATTCATGGTGCCGGGGTCAACATTGATGTAAGGGTCGAGTTTCTGATGAGTTACTTTCAGCCCTCGACATTCAAGAATAGCGCCGATAGAAGCGGCTGCCAACCCCTTGCCAAGGGAGGAAAGAACACCCCCGGTAATAAAAATAAATTTAGTTCTCATTTTTACTCTTTACAAAATCGATAAATAATTTTCTAATTCGAACTGGCTGACGTGCATTCTATATCGATCACACTCGATTTTTTTGTTGGCAATAAATTTATTGAAAATGTGATCCCCCAAAGCCTCATGGACAAGTTCACTTCTTTCAGTCTCCACAATTGCTTCATCTAAACTTCCCGGCAAGGATTTGATCCCTCTTTCCGCACGGGTCTCGGGAGACATCTCAAAAATATCTTCTTCAATCGGATCGGGAAGATCATACCCTTCTTCAATTCCTTTCAGCCCCGCCGCCAGCATAACCGCAAACGCCAGATAGGGGTTACAGGCCGGATCAGGACAGCGGACTTCCATTCTGGTGGCTTCATCTTTCCCCGGCTTATACATTGGTACCCGCACCAGGGCAGACCGGTTCCTTCGCGCCCATGAAATATAGACCGGAGCTTCATAACCGGGAACCAGGCGCTTGTACGAGTTCACCCATTGCGCCACAATCGAGCAAATTTCACGAGAATGCTTCAGGATTCCGGCAATGTATGACTTGCCTGTTTTTGATAAGTAGTACTCATCATTCGGATCAAAGAAAGCATTATTACTTCCTTTAAAAAGCGACTGGTGTACGTGCATGCCGCTTCCGTTCTGTCCAAAGATCGGCTTTGGCATAAAGGTGGCGTAAACACCATGTTTCATAGCTACCTCTTTGACTGTCAGGCGGTAAGTCATGGCTGCATCAGCCATTGTAAGGGCCTCGGCATAGCGGAGGTCAATTTCGTGCTGGCTGGGCGCTACCTCGTGATGGCTGTATTCAACCTTAATTCCCATGTCCTCCAGGGTTAAAACCGTGTCTTTTCTCAAATCACTGGCAACATCCCGGGGAGTTAAGTCAAAATAGCCACCCGAGTCCAAACATTCCGGTGTGCCCTCTGAGCTCCTGAAATAAAAGTACTCAAGTTCGGGACCAACGAAAAAGGTGTAACCGAGATCTGCCGCCTTCTGCATGTTCCTTTTGAGTGCCCAGCGAGGATCACCTTCGTAGTGGCTGCCTTCAGGTGTTAGAATGTCACAGAACATTCGACCCACACCCACATCTGCACTCGTTCTCCACGGCAAGATAGTGAAGGTGTTTGGATCGGGTTTGGCCATCATATCGCTCTCTTCGATTCGCGCAAACCCTTCAATGGACGAGCCATCAAAGCCCATACCCTCTTCCAAAGCGCTTTCCAGCTCATCAACGGTTATGGCGAAACTTTTTAAAAACCCCAATACGTCGGTAAACCATAATCTGATGAATCGCACATTTTTTTCCTTTACAGTTTTAAGTACGGCTTCTTTATCCATCTTTCCCATAATTATTGCCTCCTATTTTTTTAATGTCGCCTTTTTTAGGTAAATTGTATTGTTGAAAGTAATCTAAAGCGACTAAAATTCCATTCTTTATTATCCACAACCTTAGCTCACTGTTATGAAACGGGCCCTGTCAAGATAAATTTGTAGATTCCATCGTTTTTTTCATTTTCTTTGATATTTTAGCTTAAGCTGCTTAAGGCTTCTTCGACGTTGAATCAAACTGTTATTCGTGGGTTGGTTACCATCATTATAAATCATCCGTCTGGAGAGGCCTCGATCTTTAGACGTGAATAAAGCAAATGCTTTTCAACAAAGTGAGCTCGATCATCTCCATTCGTGCCCCAAGCAGCTTGATAGCTAAAAAATATTTTTTCTTTTTGATAAATTCTTCATTTGTTTATGCTGCTCTTTGAAAATTAAATTGTTGCCGGTTCTGGTTGCATCATTGCCCAAATAAATCCCACAAATTCCCGGGCGATAGCCGTTTTTGCCTTATTGCTGTTTTTCCCTTTCAGAACTAGTGACCAGTAACGTTTATGTAAACGTTTCATGCATTTTATTGCTATGTTAGCACTGTGTGAATCTACTTCCTTAAGATCTTTTTGCATTTGTCCACTTATGACAGGCTTTTTAGTATAATGAATCACGGATTCAATCAGTTGAAGACGGCATCTGCTATTTCCCGCTTTTGTTATAGAACCACCTTTTCGATTATCATCTGATGAATCTTCTGACGGAATCAGACCAAGAAAGGCCATTAACGCCTTGGGATTTGGAAACCTTCTGAAATCTGTAATCTCCGCAATCAGCATCATAGCGGTTAATGTTTTAATCCCTTTAAATGCTTTAAGTTTTTTTACGCTGGGTGCATATATGTCTGAACAGGCAACTTCTTCGATTTGCTTATCAAGATATTGAATCCGGCTGTCAAGATATCCCAGTAGTCCAAGAAGCTCATCAAGAACCTGTTGAGAATACTTGTCACGCAATTTTAGTTTTGACAACCATGCACGGTGCTGGTCAGTCCATTTAGTTTTTGACCAGTGGAGATCTTGAGTTAACAGCAAAGAATTTATTTGCTGCTTTACACTTTTTCCATTTTTTTTCATAGCCAGACGGCATCGAATGAGACTACGTACAGATTCTTCCTGTTCTGTTGGTGGATGGACTACAGCTAACATACCTTGCGCATAATGCTGAGCTAATGTACGAGCATCCCTAAAATCATTCTTTCGCCTGTCACCAGGCTTTTTAGGGACTAGCGATGGAGCAATGACATCACAATGGTAACCCCAGGATCGCATTTTTCTCTGAAAGGAATATCCATTGCATGACGCTTCATAGCAGGTTCTGAGGTCATATGTTTCCGATAGTTTTTTCATATATTTTTTAATGTTTTTATCGTTGTTCTTGAAACGAATAGTGTTTAAAAAGTCTTTTTCACCTTCAATAATAACTGCACAGGTAATAGTTTTAACATGGTAATCAACGCCAACATATGCTATCTTTTTCATGGGCTGGTCCTCCTTTTTTAAATTTTTTAGATGTTATACATCAATATAACATCTTAGACCAGCCCGTTTCATATTATCTTTTAACTTTCAACTTTAGGCACCCCAGTGAAATATGCTTCGCCCCGATACGGTCATTTTTCCCTACAGGGCAGGCATTTCACGGGGCAGGCTTTTA
>JAGHDE010000186.1 GCA_021160085.1 Pseudomonadota bacterium
ACCTCTGCTTCATCGTAGCTGATGACCGGGCCGGGGGCTCTTTCTATAAAATCATTAGGATCTAAAAGCTGTGTACATTTTGTCATGGTAGGTAATCCTCCAAAATAATATGATTGACATAAGGAACCCGGCTGCAGGCACGGGAAACGTCAACGTCTATGGAAGACTTAAAACAAAATATGGGAGAGATGTAAAAGTGGACATACAGCGTACGCCGCATTAGAAAGGATTTTGATAAGAAATTATATTTTGGGAACTATCTTTTTTAGCATTAGATTTATGTTCGGGAAGATCTTTTTTTGGGCATAAAAAACATTTGCCCAACTGTCTCGGACATCTTTTACTGCTCGGCTCAGTTGTTTAGCACACCCAGCCTCACTACCCAGATTGTACCCTTCGACCAAATGAGTAATTGCTTGTTTCCTGTCAAGATTATCGTGTCGTACGAAATTAATATATTCTCTGTACAGGACTGACCGCATGGTTCTTTTGTTGCTTAAGTTAAGACTTTCAACAATGGCTCTATTTCTCTTCTGTGCCATATTTCTATTTTTATCAGGAGTGTTGTACTCTTCAGACTCAAAAATCTCCTTTGCGTTTCCAAGTACAACTTCTAGCATGTTTCTTTCACCTTTCACTTTATTTAATTCCAGTTGCAGGTTCTGAGCGCTTAAAAAGGCTTCGTAAATGGCTTCTAAGTCATCTCTCACTTTTTCCCCGTCTGGAGTGTCCATCAGTTTTTTGATTGTAACCATTAAGCGTGTGTCAACTGTAGCGCTTGCCTTGCATTGAAGCTCTTTATCACGTTCAATGCCCCCACCTAACAAGAAGGGGTTGAAGAAAATACATTCTTCCGCAAAAATGTCACTCACTGGCCAACGATAAGCATGAAGTAAGCTTTTCATTTCTTCCAGTGCATCGCGCCAATGGCTAAAAGATTGTTTTGTAGATTTAGCATAAAACTTCGCCGCCTTTTCGTGGTCAGCTGAAAATTCCGCCGCCGCTATCCGGGCTGCTTTTTTTTGGGGAGAGTCGTTACCGGTAGGCATTGTTCAAGCTCCTGCGACTATTTCTGAATAAAAAATAAGTGCCCCGGCCAGCTGCTCAGGGAAAGTGAGTTATGGGTTATCTTGTGGCTTCCTGTATAAACGGAAGGATAACACCAGGCCCATGTTTTTTAGGGAGTGGCTCCTTGCCGCCCTCAAGAGCCCATTTAATAACGTCTGCCGGGTTGTATCCTTGATCTATAGCTTTAGCGGCTCTCTCTGACAGTGAGCCCTCTTTTTCTTGTTTAACTTGTGCTTCTAATACGTCAACCGCTGCTCGCTTTATCTCTTTTGTCAAATGGCTGTAACGTTCTGTCATTAATATACTGCTATGACCCATTAAATCTTTGACGACATAAAGATCAACACCGTCATTAACAAGCCGTGAAGCAAAAGTATGCCTGCATGTATGGAAAGAGACTTTTAGTTTTTTGTCTGTCACCTCGTCATTTAATTTCAATTTCTCAATAACCCGCGCAAAAGTGTTTGATTGATATTTTAATATGCCACCGTCACGGTGCGGAAAAACATAAAGACTGTTTTTGCTCATTTTTCGTTTGAATAGCATTTCTTTAACTCTGGCCGTCATGTATCCGGTTCGAGATTCTCCGGATTTAGTTTGAGTGAACAAAAGAGACGCTTCCTTAAAGTTTACATGCTCCCATAGCAAAGCCGCTACTTCGCCCCACCTGCCGCCTGTGTCCAGTGATAATAAAGCCATATCATGTTCGCGCACACTGCCTTTTAACAAGGCAGGAAGAAACAACTGTTCCTCTTCTCTCGTAAAGAACCTTATACGTGCATTGTCGAGTTTATTTCTTTTCACCTTGCAATTCGGAGCCAGTTTTGCTGTTTTTCCGTCAACTATAGCTCTGTTCCAAACCTGCCGGACTAAATCAAGGTGATAGTTTGCACTTCGTTTAGACAGCCCGGCTTCGTGAGCTTCGTCCTTGATCGTTTCTAAATGATCTTTCGTAATCTGGTCAAAAGTCAATTCACCGATTACCGGTTTTAAATGATTAGTGAAAATGCCTTGTTCCCGAAGTAAAGACTTTTTCCCTTCCTTCACATGATATGGGAAATAATATTTCACAGCATATTCCGCAAAAGTTAAATTATTCTCTCTCTCGATTTCTGCTTGACGTTTTTCTTCTTCGGCTATCTTCAACCCTTCTGAATATTCATCAGATTTACATATCGGTTTAGGCTGTTTATCGGGGTGCTGACAGTTCCACTTATAGTTATATTTATATTCATCGGCCTTATTAAAGGCATCACCTTCAGAACACCCTTCAGTTTGCCAATTTAAAGCCGATATCCGAGTTTTACCCCCCAACGTCTGCCTGATTACATGCCTCCGATCAAATTTGACTCCATTCTTACGACTTTTGTGCTCGACATAAAAAACACTGGCTTTGCTCGTCTGTTTCAATCCATCCCTTGAAGCCATTCTCTGCCCTCCTGCCATTACTATAGGTAAATATTATGGGTGCCAAGATGGGTGCCAAGATTTATTGTGAAGCTAAGGGGTGGAAAAGGCATCACCGGGAACCTAACACCCTCACTGATAACAGCTAAGATATTGATTGTCAACAATATTTTCTGGAAAACTGGGGACTTCAGGGAAGAAACGGGAAGATTACAAAAACGTATTAAAAAAGGACTTAAAATCCCTCGGGATAATATCCCGTGCCGGTTCGATTCCGGCTCCGGGCACCACTAGAACAAATATCGCAAAGGGTTGTC
>JAGHDE010000262.1 GCA_021160085.1 Pseudomonadota bacterium
AATATGAACATCAGCCGGCCAGTATCGGTTAAATTTGTCCGGATCGCTCAGATAGCCGGCTCCGGAGAGATAATTCGTCAAAGCATCGATCCATACATAGATGACATGATCAGGATCATCCGGAGCCGGCACTCCCCAGTGAAAGGAGGTTCGGCTGACGCTCAAGTCTCGTAACCCTTCTTTAATAAAACTGAGCATCTCGTTTTTCCGGGCTTTTGGCTGAATGAAATCCGGATTTTTTTCGATATGGTTAAGAAGTTTCTTCTGATAATTTGACATCCGGAAAAAGTAACTCTCTTCCTTTAATTTATCCACCCCTCGACCACAGTCAGGACACATGCCATCATCAAGCTGGTTTTGGGTCCAGAAGGTCTCACAGGGAGTACAATACCAATCCTCATAGTGATCTAAATAGATATCTCCATTCTCTTGAGCCTGTTTAAAAAGTGTCTGGACCACTTTTTTATGTCGTTCTTCCGTGGTTCTGATAAAATCATCATTTGAAATAGTAAACTTTATCCAGAGTTCCTGAAATCTCTTAACCACCCGGTCAGCTAATTCAATTGGCTTTTCACCCAACGCATCAGCAGATTTTTCCACTTTTTGACCGTGCTCATCAGTTCCGGTTAAGAAGAACACGTCGTAGCCGGTCAATCTCTTGTAACGTGCTAATATATCAGCAGCCACGGTTGTGTAGACATGACCTATATGAGGCAAATCATTAACATAGTATATGGGGGTGGTTACGTAAAAAGTTTTGCTCATAAAAAGAGTTCTTTTAATTTGCTCTGTTTTTTATCTCATCAGATGATATGTTGACTTGCTGACCATCCTTTAATTCAATCAACAATGTTTGGGCAATAACGTTGATCTTAACAACCCTTCCTTTTCCATAAACCGTATCAACACGATTTCCACATTCCGGAAAGCTCTTTTTAAGCTCCGCATACGTATCAGCTTCATAAGCCAGGCAACATAATAACCGTCCGCACAATCCAGAAATTTTGGTTGGTTCTAAAGAAAGTCCTTGTTCTTTAGCCATTCGGATGCTCACCGGCCCGAATTTTGAAAGAAAGGAACTACAACAAGTGGGCCGTCCACAACATCCAACTCCTCCGATTATTTGGGCTTCGTTCCGGGCTCCAATCTGACGCATTTCGATCCGGGTATACAACTCGGAAGCTAATTGCTTTACTAACTCCCGAAAATTCACCCTGCTCCCGGCGACAAAGAAAAAAGTTGCTTTTTCCCCTCCGGAGGAAAAGCTTACATCCACCAATTTCATGGGAAGATTAAGCTGTGCGATTTTCTGCTTGCAAATTTTCAACGCTTCAACTGCTTTTTGCTCTTTCTCCGCTTCTCTTTTCTGGTCTTCATAACTTGCCAACCGGAGAATGGTATTGACTCTCTTAGAAAGGCCTGAACACCCCCCCCCGGAATTTGAGACCACTTTCCCCATTTTGGTTCCTTCTTTTGTATCCAGCACCACCATATCCCCGGCTTTATAAACCTCCTCACCCGCGTCACATTTATAAACAACAAAGCGTTTGTTTAACTGAACGTTTACCAATTTCATAATAAGGTTTCCTGCCTATCCTCTCAAAAAATATTTTGGATTTTCTCAGTAATTTCCCACCGCGGCTGCCCTTCCTGAGCAAGGGAACAAGGATGCATTGCCTGAATTCAAGTTAAGCAAAAGGGACTCTACCGCCAATTGGGGGTTAACATTATACTCAAGTGTTTGACTATACTCTTCAATACAAAACAATGTATCCACAAGCCTTTCCAAACTCCAGGAAGAACTTTGCGAGACAATTTCCTTTGTTTCGTCGCTGTTTAGCAATTCTTTGGAGCTGCCATAAATCTTATAAAATATCATGTCGCGATACCAGAGTCGCAAAAGATTCAGTCTTAAATCCAACGTATCCTTATCACGACAAAAATCTGCCGCCAGATTGGAAATATCCTCACCCCCAGCACTTGAAGAAGTCCCTGAATATTCGATCCAGGAATCTCTCAATTGTTTAACATACTCTACATTTAGCTGTAAAGCTTTACCCGGACTTCCTCCGGTAAGAGAAGCCAGCAAAGAAGCTGTTTTTGTGTCAACATCCACTTTCTTTCTGATCAATTCAGACGCCGTGAAAATTGAAAGTGGATGAAACTTAATCTGCTGGCAGCGAGAAAGCACCGTGGGTAAAAGCCGATACGGTTGCCCGGTAATAAGAATAATTATGGTGTCCGGAGGGGGCTCCTCTAATGTTTTTAAAAGAGAATTTTCTGCCTGGATACTCATCTTTTCGGCATTATCGACAATACATATCTTGTAGCCGACCGCAAAACTTTTTCGGCTCAATTCCTGTTTGAGGTTCCGTATGCTCTCGATCTTGATAGTGCCATCCAAAGGACTTACCATAATGAGGTCGGGATGGTTACCTCTTTCAACCTGAATACAGGCTGAACACTTTCCACAGGGTTCCGAGCCTTTAGAAGAACACAACAGGATTTTTGACAACGCAATGGCGGTGAGTCGTTTTCCAATACCCTCAAGACCGGAAAAAAGGTAAGCGTGAGATAATCGTCCGGTTTTAGTAGCCTGCTTTAATATTTTTATTGTTTTCTCGTGTCCCTGGATATGCTTAAAACTCATAATTTTTCTTTAGCTTATACTAATAAAGAAAGCCTGTCGATTACACAAAAACTTGTTTTTATTGCTATGGCTATCTAATTTTTGGTATATTATCAATAAGTTTCAGTTCTGTCAAGGAAAGCGGCTCTTTTTGTCACCCCCAATTGGTTGAATTTTATCTTTTTTTATGATATTAAAAAAATTGAATTTATGGGCCAAAAATTATGAAAATTAATCAAACTGATATCC
>JAGHDE010000042.1 GCA_021160085.1 Pseudomonadota bacterium
GTGTCGAAATAACCGCCACCCAGGATGTTGCTGCGGTTGTTTTATATAGCAACATTGATGCTGGGGGATCATATTTTTTTGGCATTGCAGCTGTTGATCCGACCAATCAAACTGAAAATTATTCGCCCACCCAGTTTGCGGTGGTGGCAACCGTTGCTGCCGACTGGTCAAGCGGCGCCCATTCGCTGATCCCCGCGGATAAACCGCGAATTGCTCAAAACAACCTGCTGCCGACCATATCGGATATTGGAATGGCTGCTTATGAAAAATATTTTTATCGGATCGAGCTGTTTATGGCCGATAATGTCACAAAATTTGACATCAATGCTCCCACCACGCCAATCTGGCAGTACTCCACGTTGGGTGATGATCTTTCAAGCAACCCTTATGACCTGATTTTCGTCAGTGACACCAAAGCCTACCTGCTTCGTTATGACACAACAACGGCCTGGGTCGTAAATCCCTCCGCCGCCTCCGAAGCAGAATTCAAGATTGGTGAACTCGACTTGAGCGCCTATGGTGACGCGGACGGCCTTCCAGAAATGAATGCTGGTGTCATCGTTAGAAATAAACTTTTTATCACCATGCAACGGCTTGATCGAACCGATAATTGGATTGCCGGCACCGCATATGTTGCCGTATTCGATACAACAACCGATACCGAGATCGACACAGGGTTCTTAGGCGGTGGAGAACTAATGGGCATTTCGCTTCCAATCAAAAATCCCGGTACTATCCTCTACCTTGCGGATAACGACACGCTCTATGTCCAGGGTGTCGGGGGATTTGAAAGTTCATGGAGCGGAATCCCGGCCGATTATTCGGGTGGCATTGCCAGCATCGATCCGGGAAACTATGAGACTACCATGATATTGGACGATGGTGATGATAACGATCACCCCTATGGAAACATATCCGGTCTGCAGATTGTTTCTGCCACGAAAGGTTATTTCATCGGTTATGCCGGGTGGGGTGATAATACCCTTTACTCCTTTGATCCCTCAACTGGAGAGGTAGATGGAGCCGTGGCTGGTCTCGAGAATAAAAATATATCCGGAATGGAATCCGGGGCATACATAGACAACAACAACATGCTTTGGATATGTAACCAAACCGATGCTGAGGTTGTCCTTCTCGACACCGGTGATGACACCATTGACGAGAGAATTTCAACCAACCTGAACCCGCGAAAGATTGTCTTTTGCGAACCGTAAAGGTTCATTTTTATAAGGGGGCCCCAATCCCCTCCTTATCTCTCTCTTCTCTTTTTGGGGCCCTTTATTTATTTCGACCCCATTATTTACCCTAAATCCGGCGTTTATGGATTTCGGGGTATCATATTTTAAGTGAGAACTAAATTATCAGATAGGTTTTTTAGGGAATTTAATAACCTCTTCTGGTTACTATCAAATTTTTGAAGGAAAGGGTGGAGAAGTTTCCGATAATGATGGTAGTAGACATATCGATTTCCTGATTTGCTATATCCTTTAAATTAGTAATAACGATTGACTCCCCATGCCGCCCCGCATTCTTCACTATCCCCACCGGGGTTTCTTCCTTTCTGAATTCAAGCAGAATCTTCTGGGCTTTTTTGATCTGTGCCACCCTCTTTTTGCTTTTGGGGTTGTAAAGGCAGATGACAAAATCTCCCTGGGCTGCAATCGTAATCCTCTTTTCGATTTTTTCCCAGGGAATAAGCAAATCACTTAAACTGATAAGAACAAAATCGCTCATCAAGGGTGCGCCCAGACAGGCAGCCGCTGCGCAAAAAGCCGGAACTCCGGGAACCGCCTCAACGGAAAACTCTAAGTTTTTCAATTCGTTAAATTTATCATTTAAAACTTCATAGACCGGTCCGGCCATTCCATAAATCCCCGGATCACCGCTGGAGACCAAAACTACTTTCTTCCCTTTTGAGGCATACTCCATTGCCTTCTTGCACCTTTTTACCTCTTCTCCCATCCCGTATGAGATAACCACCTGGTCTTTAATCAGATCTATAATCAGACGAAGGTAGGTGCGGTATCCCATCAGCACATCACAGCTCTTAATTACCTCTTCTGCCCGATGGGTAAGATGGTCATGGCTGCCCGGACCGATACCTACTACGATGAGTTTACCTCGGCTATGGCTATGGTTACGTTTTTCCATTTTATTTTTTTTAGGATCAGAGTATTGCGCTGAGCGCTGAGCATGGCTACTGGTTCACATACCCCCTTCACTCCCAGAACATCTAACGCATATTTTGAAGGTTCTGAAAAAAATGATACTTCCTTTAGTTGATTCAAACTGAAGGTTTCAACGGGTATTCCGTATTGCTGAGAAAACTCGATCAGGCCCTTCTCATTCTTTCGATTCGCGATGGTGGCCAAATTTCTAACATCTTTTAAAGAAAGGGCTGCCTTTTTAAGAGACTCGAATATTGCTTCTTTTACCTCCTGTCTGGAAACTCCCTGGTGACATCCAATACCCACCACAACCGAGGGCCGGGGAAATACCTCACTGGCAGTGGTAATTACCGGCCGGGATTCTATAAGGGAAGCTACTTTTTTTGCCCAATTATTGGCTCCGCCTTCATGTCCGGAAAGCAGGCTGATGGAAAAATTTCCTCCTTCATCCACTACCACTACCGCGGGATCAGTATGTTTATCTTTCAAATAAGGGGCAATCACCCGAACCACGATCCCGCAGGCCATGATAAAGATCAGGGCTCGATAAGTGGTAAAAAGCCCGGCCACTAACTCCTTTAAGCTATTCTGATAAACTTGAACCGAGTCACTACCCCTCGCGGCCAGCGCAGGAGGAATAAATAAGTCTGCCTTTCCCAGCAGACCCTGAATCTTCCTGGCCAGCGTTAATCCCCTTTCAGTAATGGCAATAATCGCCGGCCGGTTTTTCCTTATCTCCTTTTTTGCACCAGCCCTCAATTCAGCAGCCACTTCTCTTTCCCGAGGCACTTTTTTAAACCAATCCAATTTTTTTCTTAATTTCACCACTTCGCCAATTATAATAATACAAGGTGGTCGTATTTCCGATTTCCTTGCTTTTTGAAGAATATCACCAAGGGTACCGATAAGGACATTCTGGGTGTATAAGGTGGCATCCTGAATTATGGCTATTGGAGTATCTTTGGATCTTTTATGCTCAATAAGATGATTTACGATTTCAGGAAGATTGCGTACCCCCATGAGAATGATAAGGGTATCCAGGCCAACAAGACTTTCCCAACTTATATTGGACATCTTTTGGACAGGATGTCCGGTAACTATCCCCACACTGGATGAATGATCCCGGTGGGTGAGAGGGATTCCGGCATAGGCGGGGGCTGCTACTACGGAAGTTACGCCAGGAACTA
>JAGHDE010000152.1 GCA_021160085.1 Pseudomonadota bacterium
GAAAATGGGATATCGGAACGTGCTCCGGGCAAGGAGGTAAAGACGGTGGTGACAAAAAATTATTACAGGACCCTCGGGCTCAGGTCTGATTCGTCGGCCGAGGAAATCAAGAAAGTCTATCGCAAGCTTGCAATGCAATATCATCCCGACAGGAATGGGGGTAGTCCTGAGAGCGGAGAACGCCTAAAAGAGATCAACGAGGCATATCAGATATTAGGAAATGAAGAAAAAAGAAAGAGATATGACCTGCAATATCGACAGCCTTTTGAAAATTATGCATTTTATGAAGGAGGTGTGGATAACGATTTTGTTACTGTACTCCGCATGTTTTCTCAAATTGGTTTTGATATGAAAAGGACCGGAGGTTGCAGGAGGAGAAGCTTCGGCAAGGGGGGGTGCAGAAGATGGAAAAGATGAGTTTTACGCAGGGGTCTGAGGAAGAGATATCCAGATATGTCCCTCCGATCGAGGTTATTAGATATAGAAATTGTTCCGGGTATGAGCTTACGCGTAATTAGTGCCTGAACGAAAAGTCCTGTTCAGGTAAAATCCGAATATCGAAATCCAAAATTCTTTACCCTGTTAAATCATTTAGGATGATGGCATTACAGATTTCAAAAGTCGTATTTTATAGAACCGATTAAAATGCCAGGATATATATTTAACAGGGCAAGCAAATTCGAATACCCAATTACGAAATGACCAAAACTAACTTGTCGAAATTTCATTGTTTTTGTTATTAGATCTTTTTTATTTCTGTCATTGTTTAATATGATTTGTATAAGGTGTTGTTGCTATGATATTATTAAAGCGGAAGCTATAGAACTCATCCTTGAACACCAGGTCTGGGCCAGGGATTTCGAAAGTCCGATTTCGATTTTTTGACCGGAAACCGGGGTCTTCGGTCAAACACTAATTATTGAAAGGGAAGATGAATGGAACATGAAATGAGCCGTAAGGGGGAACTTCAAGGGCTGAAAACAAAGGCCGGAGAGGTTCAAGTTAGGCTTAATATTCTGGAAATACGAATCAATGAAATTCGCCAGGGAGTCCCGGTGATTTTCCAATGGAAGGCCTTTGCCGATGCAAAAAAGGCTTTTTCTCTTTGGCCAGCAGGTCTACTACATGGTCAATATCAGACCGGATCCTGGAGAAGGCCAATCGGGGCGCGATTCCAATGTTCAGATAAAGGATAAGCGTGGAGGATAAATTATGCAATGTGAACGTTGTAAGAGTCTTATACCCGAGGGAGAACAAATGGAGTTTCATGGGCAGATCCTTTGTGAGGATTGCTATATGGATCTTCTTTCACCGCCAAAGATATGTGACCCGTGGGCTGTTCATAGCGCCAGGTCCTTTCTGAAAAACAGCAGCACTGAACTTAATTTTAGCCCCATTCAGCAAAAAATACTTGAAATCCTCCAGGATGAGGGACCCCAAGAACCGGCGAGTCTATGTGAGAGACTTCAAATAAAAGAGACGGATCTTGAAAGGGATATTGCCGCCTTACGCCACATGGAAAAAATTAGGGGTGAACTAAAGGGCAGAAAAAAATTGATACGCCTTTGGTGACAAGTGTGTTTTCACGAATAGGATTATGTTTTACTCGCAAAATATCTATTTTGGCATTGGACTTTCATAAGAGAAATTCAAATAAGAGATCGAAAAGGAGGAAAAAACTTTATGTACAAACCTGAAGTGGATGCTGAAAAATGAATCGGTTGTGAGGACTTTGGGGTCGCACCCGGAAAAAATAAACTCCGTAAATAATAAATAGGGAATAGGCAAATGAAGATATCGGTTTGTGGAAAAGGAGGAAGCGGGAAGAGCGTTTTAACCAGCTTGTTGGCCAATCAGGCCCTATCCCGTGCCCTTGGGGTTCTTGTAGTAGATTCAGATGAATCAAATTCCGGGCTTTTCAAGATGCTTGGTTTTGAAAGTCCACCTGTCCCGCTTATGGAGCTTGTGGGAGGAAAGAAAAAACTAAAGCAGAAGATGTCAAGCCCGAACGTTCTGGCGGAAAGTCATCTTTTCACTAAGGATATTCCTTCTCAACATCTAATAAGAAGGAATGGCCTCATGTTGATTAGCATAGGGAAAATCCTTCAGGCCCTTGAAGGTTGCGCCTGCCCCATGGGGGTATTAAATCGAGAATTCTTGAAAAAACTCAGGCTCGGTGAAAATGAGATCGCAATCATTGATATGGAAGCAGGCGTAGAGCACTTCGGGCGAGGAATTGATGAAAGCATCGACAGGGTTCTTCTTGTGGTTGAACCATCATTCGAGTCCTTAACCGTGGCTGAAAAGATAAAAGAACTGGCGTCCGGGTTGGACAAGGCAGTCTCGGCGGTCTTAAATAAAATAGACTCAGAAAAAATTGCCCATACGATGGCTGGTCAACTCAGAGCCAAGGATATAGAAGTTGTTGGGACTATCCCAAACGACCCTTTGGTATTCGAGGCCTGTTTTGAAGGCCTGTCCCTTGACCGGGGAGAGGCCTTTCAGGCAGCAGGGATGGTTTTGGATAATCTCCTGGCAGAAAAGTAAAGAGATTGGATTGGGAGGAAAACATGTGCTTGAGCACCGTTTATATGAATTCGGGAAATAAGCAAAAGAAAATTATGAAAGACGTAGCTCGCGTAGAGGCCGAGGGTCAGGGCTTTTGGTTCATAAACCTTTTCGGAGAAAGGAAGTTCATCGAGGGTAGTATTCAAACCGTCGACCTTATGGACGGCCTTCTTATGATTCTCGAAAAAGATACGTCGAATTAGTACCTTGCAAAATCCGACCTTTGGAAATGTACTCGCCTGCCAAATAGTATAGGGGGTGAAATAGGGTCAGGCTTGGGTTTGGGATCAGTAAGTAGACGGATTGTCAAATAGTATGTAATAAATATCCGAGCCCCGAGGACCCGGCTTTGGTTATCCCGAGAGAGGGTTTGGTTTTTTGGGATTTCAATGTCTTATGACTTATTGACATGTTGCCCATATTATATTGTTATGGGAGGCATGAGTTGTTTAAAAATAATTACTAAACAAAGGAGACATTATGAATAAGGGTGATAAACTTGTTATCATTGGTTGCAGCGGCGCTGGCGGTCCAGCAGCCATGCTGTCAAAGAAATTAATGCCGGATGTTGATGTAACACTTATCCGGAAAGAAGACTTCTTTATCGTCAGATGATCGCTGCCCCACGTTGTGGCCGGTCTGGTCACGGGAGAATCTATTGTTGTCCCTGATAAAAAGCTTGAGGGGATGGGCATAAATGTTATTGTTGGCGAGGCGATCAAAGTGGATGCACTCCCAAAAAAGGTATATCTCTCAGACGGCAATGAAATTACCTATGACAAGCTGTTTCTGGCGACAGGGGCCAGCCCGTTTGTTCCGCCTATTGAAGGCCATAATCTCAATGGTGTATTAGTATTACGCAGCCTCCCCGATGCTGATAAGATCAGAGCTTTTATAGCTGACAAAAAGCCTAAAAAGCTGATATTCGCCGGCGCCGGCTTTATCACGCTGGAAGTTGCTTCCCTTTTGGCGGAAAAAGAGCCGGACGCGTATGGTATTACAGTGGTAGAAATGATGAACCGCCCTCTCCCCCTGATGCTGGATGAAGATATGGCAGCTTTGGTAAAGGATTACCTTGAAGAAAAGGGACTCAAAATACTAACAGGCGAAAAGGTCGAAAAGATTCTGAACAGGGATGGCGATGTTGCAGGGGTGGAGCTTGGTTCAGGAAAAAAACTTGACGCAGATATGGTTTTTATGAATGTGGGCTCCCGCCCGAATCTTAAATTGGCAAAAGATATTGGTCTTGAGATAGGC
>JAGHDE010000257.1 GCA_021160085.1 Pseudomonadota bacterium
CTTTGATAAACATTAATTTACTCGTTTTTTAGTAGTAAATACGTTTTTTGTTCACAGCTTCAATTCACCACCTGATTTATAAACAGCCCATTACACAAAAAAACCAGTTTTTCGCTGAAGCGAGATAGGGGAACAAAGATTAGTGAAAAAGAAACTGTATCATATACTTGCAAAATCAGGTGGTGGATTTTGGACGGCAAAACAGCTTGACTCCTATCAAATGGTATGGTATCGATAACAAGTTAAAAACAGGGCTTGTTTTCTGAACAATGGTGCTGTTTTTAGACTGATCAGGGACATATAAAGTCGTATTGTATGGTTTTGGCGCGGGGATTATTTTATAATCCCTTTTTTCACTTTTAAAGCATCTCTTTTTTGAAATGGACAGAAAAATGGAAGATTTATCGTTATCAAAAAGCTATGAGCCCTGTCGGGTTGAAAAAAAATGGTATGCTTTTTGGAAAAAGCAGGGCTTTTTTCATGCAGATGAACAAAAAAATTCCAATCCCTATTCCATGGTAATTCCTCCTCCTAATGTCACCGGTTCCCTCCATATGGGTCACGCCCTGAACAGTACCCTGCAAGATATTCTCATTCGCTACAAAAGAATGGATGGGGAAAATACCCTTTGGTTGCCGGGAACTGACCATGCCGGCATTGCCACTCAATATGTGGTGGAGAAGGAACTCGGGAGGCAGAAAAAAACCCGAAGGAGTTTGGGACGGGAAAAATTTATAGAACGAATATGGCAATGGAAAAAGGAGCATGGGGATATTATTCTTGGCCAGTTAAAGCGACTGGGGGCTTCTTGTGATTGGAGTCGAGAACGGTTTACCATGGACGAAGGGCTTAGTACCGCTGTTCGGGAGGTGTTTGTTCGCCTCTATGAGGAAGGTCTTATTTATCGAGGCGATTATATAATTAATTGGTGTCCTCGTTGTCATACCGCCCTTTCTGATCTTGAGGTCGACTATAAGGAAAGCCGGGGGTATTTTTATTATATTCATTATCGATTAACAAAAGGGAAGAAGACAATCGTTGTGGCAACTACCCGTCCGGAAACCATGTTGGGAGATACTGCCGTGGCAGTACGACCGGGGGATAAACGCTACAGTGATCTGGTGGGCAAAGAGGTTGTTTTGCCCCTGACGGATCGGGTTATTCCGATAATTGCTGATAACTATGTGGATGAAAGCTTTGGAACCGGGGCATT
The DNA here is from genome assembly GCA_021160085.1 of Pseudomonadota bacterium. Taxonomy (GTDB): domain Bacteria; phylum Desulfobacterota; class WTBG01; order JAGOGO01; family JAGOGO01; genus JAGHDE01. The sequence goes on from JAGHDE010000257.1 coordinate 1,214, forward strand.
AAAGATAACGCCCGCTCACGACTTTAATGACTTTGAGGTAGGCGCCCGTCACAATTTGCCGATTATTAAAGTGATTGATGAAAGCGGGAAGATGAATGAAAATGCCGGTCGATATAAAGGGCTGGATCGCTTTTCCTGCCGAGAAAAAATTGTTGAAGATTTGAAGGCCCAGAAGCTCTTAAAAAAAGTTGAAAGGTATAACCATAACATCGGATATTGTTATCGCTGTAATGATGTGATTGAACCCACGCTTTCTAAACAATGGTTTATAAAAACCGCCCCCCTGGCTAAGCCGGCTATTGACGCCGTTAAAGAAGGACGGACAAGGATAATACCTGCTGTCTGGGAAAAAACCTATTTTGAATGGATGGAAAACATCCGTGACTGGTGTATCTCCCGGCAGATCTGGTGGGGACATCAGATACCGGCCTGGTATTGTAAAAAATGTGGGGAAATAACCGTCGCAAAGGTAGAACCAAAGGCCTGCCAAGCGTGCGGAGGCAATGAACTGAAGCAAGAGACCGATGTGCTGGATACGTGGTTCAGTTCAGCACTCTGGCCTTTTTCCACCATGGGATGGCCGGAAAAAACAAAGGAGCTTGAAACTTTTTACCCAACGTCAGTTCTGATCACCGGATTTGACATCCTTTTTTTCTGGGTAGCCAGAATGATGATGATGGGCCTGAAGTTTATGGGAGATGTTCCTTTCAGGGATGTCTATATTCATGCCCTGATAAGAGATGCCAAAGGTCAGAAAATGAGCAAATCTCTTGGAAACGTGATTGATCCCCTGGTGATGATTGAAAAGTATGGGACTGATGCCTTTCGTTTCACCTTGGCCGCTTTAGCTGGCCAGGGGCGAGATATCAGGCTTTCGGAAGAGGTTATCAGTGGATACCGAAATTTTGTTAACAAAATATGGAATGTGTCCCGGTTTGTTTTTTTAAACCTGACGGATTATAAGGGGGAAATAAAAACCATTCATTACAACCAGTATTCTTTAGCGGACAAATGGATTCTGAGCCGGGCAAACAGACTGATTAAAACGGTTAGGACTGCATTGGAAGATTATCGGTTTAATGAAGCAGCAAACTTTATCTATCAGTTTGTCTGGCATGAATTCTGCGATTGGTATGTCGAGTTTAGCAAGGAAAATCTGGCCAACACCGAAAGTGTTCAGCGGAGCGCTACTCAGCAGGTTCTTATAGAGGTGCTCGATATTGTCCTTAGGATACTTCATCCATTTATGCCTTTCATTACCGAAGAGATTTGGCAAAAACTTCCGGGTAATTCAGAAAGTATTATGATTTCATCTTTTCCCAAGGAAAACAACATTTTTTTTAATCGTGACGCCGAAGAAAAGCTTGAAAAAATAAAGGAGGTTATTTATCATATACGTAATATCCGGGGAGAAATGCATATTCCGCCTCCCCAGAAGGTTGAGGTGGTGTTATTCTGCGATAATGACAAAACAAGACAGCTTTTAGAGGCTTATAAGCAATACTTGTTTCAATTGGCTTCTATAAAGAATTTAAAATATGCTACCTCTAAAACAAAACCCAAGGTAGCAGCTACCGCCATCGTTAAAGATATAGAGATATACATTCCCCTGGAAGGAGTTATTGATTTTGGAGCAGAAGAGAAGAGGCTTGGCAAGGAAATAGCAAAAGTAGAAAAAGAGCTGTCTTTTATCCAGAAAAAATTGTCAAACGAAGATTTTCTGAACAAAGCTCCAAAAAAGATAGTGGAAAAAGAAAATCAGCGTAACCAGGCATTGCTTGAAAAACAGAAAAAACTAAAAAGAAGCATCTTGCGCATTAAAAAGATGAGAGACGCAAGTTGATGATAGACAAAACTGATGCCATAATTGAATTAGCCTTGCAGGAAGACATCGGGCATCAGGATGTAACCACCCGAATCCTCATCGATAATAACGAAACTGGGTCTTCACACATAAGGGC
>JAGHDE010000123.1 GCA_021160085.1 Pseudomonadota bacterium
GTCATAAGCTCTCTATTTTTTATCTCTGATGAAGCATTAGCCTGGGGAGCAGGGATGCATATTGTCCAGGGAGAATTTGTTCTTAAAAATCTCTCCCTGGTTTTGCCCGCAATCCGAGAATTGCTTCAACAGTATCCAGTAGATTTTCTTTACGGATGCATCAGTGCCGACATCTTTATCGGAAAAGGATCCCGAAGGCGAGATGACCATTGTCACAACTGGTCAGTTGGTAAGACGATGCTTTCCATAGCTGAAGCTCCCTTTGAAAAAGCTTTTACTTACGGCTATCTTTCTCATCTGGCGGCAGATACTGTGGCCCATAACTTTTATATACCCAATCAACTTTATCAAACGTCCACAACTAAAAAAGTCGGGCATCTTTACTGGGAATTCCGGGCGGATATCTTTACCGAGGGGAGGTGCTGGAAACTGGCAAAAGATGTACTCTCCCACCATGATCCCAGAGACGATGCTTTTATTGCCCAAACAGTTCCTAACCGGGTTCTTTCTTTTAAGACTAAGAAGCGAATTTATAAATCCACCATTCACATGTGCGACTTAGAACAGTGGCGTCAGACGGTTAAGCTGGTTTCCATGAATTCCCGCTGGATGTTGACGAGAGAATATATAGAGTTTCTCAAAAAAATCTCTTTTTATTTAACCATAGATTTTCTCAGTAATCCCGAAACTGCGCTTTGTCTGAAATACGACCCGGTTGGTTCAGAAAATATCGCTGCGGCTAAAAAAAGGAGACGGTTGGCAAAAAAAATGAATGGCAAAAAACCTGTTAATATGGGATTTAAAATTCCTTCGGAGATGATGCAAGTTGTTACCGTTATGGAAGGGTTGAACGCTGCTTTTTAAAAAGGGGGTAAATGTATGTCTACTGAAGTTCTTGATAGGCTGATAATTGAAAATGATACTAAAATTTTATTTCTTATCCTTGACGGATTAGGAGGTTTGGCAATGGAAGGTCAAGGAGGCACAGAATTGCAGGTTGCCAGGACCCCAAATCTGGATAATCTTGCGAGCAGGTCTTCTTGTGGTTTGTTAACGCCTATCGCTCCAGGGATTACACCCGGCAGCGGCCCCGGACACTTTGCCCTTTTTGGCTTTGACCCAATAAAGACCAATGTGGGGAGGGGGGTACAGGAAGCAGCAGGAATCGGGTTTCCTTTACAGGATAAGGATGTTGCTGCTCGTTTCAACTTTGCCACTGCTGACAAAGAAGGTAAGATTATTGATAGGAGAGCGGGCCGCATTTCAACTGAAGAGAACAAAAGAATTTGTGAAAAATTACGTCAAAATATCAGGTTGAATCCTGAAATTAAAATGTTTATCGAGACTGTCAGGGAACACAGGGGGGTTTTGGTATTACGGGGGGAAGGCTTGAGTGGCGAAATCAAGGACACTGATCCCCAACAAATCGGGCTTTCTCCACTGGATCCCGTCCCCATACACCCTGAAGCAGTAAAAACAGCGGAACTGGTAAAAGAATTTATCATTCAGGCAAAAGAAGTTTTGGCCGAAGAGGAAAAAGCTAATGCTCTTTTGTTACGAGGGTTTGCTAAAAATACAGGGTTTTCTTCAATGGAAGAGAGATTCGGTCTTGAGGCAGTGGCTATTGCTCTCTATCCTATGTATAAAGGTATAGCCCATCTGTTAGGCATGGATGTAATCCCGGATTTGGAAAATATAAATGAACAAATTGAAGCACTAAAGGATAATTTTGACGAGTTCGATTTTTTCTTTTTTCACGTTAAGCATACGGATTCACGGGGGGAAGATGGAAACTTTATTGAAAAAGTTAAAGTTATTGAAGAGGTAGACAAATTGCTTCCGGATATTTTGGCTCCTAACTTTGATGTGGTGGTGGTGACCGGTGACCATTCTACTCCTGCTAAGATGGCCGGACATAGCTGGCACGAATTGCCATTATTGATTAGCGCTGATATCTGCAGGGTGGATCCAGTCGCCAAATTTGACGAAATAAGTTGTATTCAAGGTGTGTTAGGGCATTTATATACAAAGGACTTAATGACGCTGACCCTGGCGCATGCAAAACGTTTAAAAAAATATGGCGCTTGCAGAAGCCTTAACCATGCAGAGCTCTCAGGAAAAAATTGCGGGACTACGGAAAAAAATAGATTATCATAACTACCGCTATTATATTCTTGATGCCCCAGAAATTTCTGACCGGGAGTATGACCGGCTTTTCCGGGAATTAGAAGATTTAGAAAGACAGAATTCTCATCTCATCACTCCAGACTCTCCAACTCAGCGGGTTGGTGCTCCTCCTCTGAAATCATTCAGGTCGGTAGCTCACACTGTTCCCATGCTCAGCCTGGGAAATGCTTTTGCTAAAGAAGAAGTAATTGAATTTGATCAGCGGGTAAAAAGATTTCTCAAAAGCGAGGCTCCCGTCACCTATATGGTAGAACCAAAACTTGATGGTTTGGCTGTTGAACTTGTTTATTTAGACGGAATGCTCACAGTTGGTTCGACTCGGGGGGATGGTATTACCGGCGAAGATGTTACCCAAAACCTCAGGACCATAAAGTCAATCCCTTTGCGGCTTCTCAATAATAATTATAAAAAGACACCTTCTCGCCTGGAGGTGCGGGGAGAGGTATTTATGGGAATAAAATCTTTTCAGGCATTAAATCGGGTAAGGGAAGCGGAGGGGGAGATGAGGTTTGCTAATCCCCGCAATGCCGCTGCCGGATCTCTCCGTCAGCTTGATTCAGCTATAACCGCTAAGCGCCGACTCGATATTTTCTGTTACGGACTGGGTGTAGTAGAAGGATATTCTTTTTTTTCCCAGGGGGAGATATTACAAACACTTCCAAAATGGGGATTTAAAGTAAACCCTCACATACAGTTGTGCCAGGATATTGGCGAAGCCATCGAGGCTTATTATAAAATTGAAAAAATGCGGGAAAATTTAGAATATGAGATAGATGGAGTGGTAATAAAAGTAGACAGCCTTTTACTTCAGGAAAAACTTGGCGCTGTACCGAGAAGTCCTCGCTGGGCGTTGGCTTATAAATTTTCACCCCGGCAGGGCATTACGAAAATTA
>JAGHDE010000252.1 GCA_021160085.1 Pseudomonadota bacterium
CCCAATTTGTGTGCAATCCGGGAACGGGAGCTGCCTGATGCCAGCTGCCGACTTTGCTTTGTCGAGATTGAAGGATATCCTGAACCGGTAACTTCGTGCACTGAACAAGCACAAGAAGGCATGGTTGTAAAGACCCGAACCGACCGGGTGTTGCGCCTTCAGCGAACCGCTTTTGAACTTATCCTTTCCACGCATCACGTTGATTGTGGACACTGTGGAAAAAACCGACAATGCGAACTGCAAAAAATAGCCAGACATCTGAAGATGAAGTTGAAGCTGAAGCGGCTTCGAGCAATCCCTAAAAATTTATCCATCGATGATTCTCACCCTCTTTTTACCTATAATCCTAACAAATGTGTTCTCTGCGGACGATGTGTATGGATATGTAAAGAACAGCAAAGTGTAGGAACGTTAAACTTTGCCTATCGAGGTTTTAAGACGGTGGTTACTACGTTCGGAGGAGCTCCGCTGGGAGAAGCCGACTGTACTAAATGCGGAAAGTGTGTTGAAGCCTGTCCAGTGGGAGCGCTGGTATTTAAAGAAACCAATCAGCAAAGAAAATGATATGAATAAAGGAAATGATATGAATCCAAAGCCCTGGCCTGTAATTCATTCCCGTCCGGGACCATCAAACAAAATTTTTTCCCTCCGGGTCGATACTACAAAATCTCCTCTTTCCGGCAAAGAACATGATTTCTATGTGATTGAGTCCCCGGATTGGGTTAATATTATTCCCATCACCTCGGACAACCAGGTGGTTATGGTCAAGCAATTTCGTCACGGCATAAAAGAGGTAACCCTCGAGATCCCGGGGGGGGTTGTGGAAAAAGGGGATACTGTGGAAGAGAGCGCTGCCCGGGAACTTTTAGAAGAAACCGGTTACCGAGCCGAAGAACTGAGTTTGCTGGGGATAATTCATCCCAATCCGGCTATTATTGACAATCGCTGTTATACCTATTTAGCCCGTAATCTAAAAAAGATAAACGGAGGAAATTTTGACGAAACCGAAGATATCGAAACAGAGATTTTTCCTGTCAAACAGATTCCCAAGCTTATTAAAGACGGTGTTATTACCAACTCTCTGGTAGTGGCAGCTTTCTGGTGGTACTTTATTTGATAACAGAGGATGATGAGTAATAAAAAAACAGTTTATCCCTTTTTTGCTATTCTTTGTTACTCTGTACCTTGTAAATATTTATGCTTGAGCAGTTACAATTCGTTTTCAAAACCATGCTCCGGAGTTTGGTAAAGATCTCAATATATTAAGGTTGCCATTATCGTGAAAACAGGAATTATTGTAGCGGACATTCAGGGGGACTTTACGGAGTTGAAAGATGGGCCCCTGTCGGTGGAAGGGACCGACCAGAGATTTATCGATGAAATCATAAGAAACACCAGAATGCTAAAACAGGCGGGCTTTCCAGTTATTGTTACTCAGGACTGGCATCCTGCAAATCATGTTTCATTCTACACCAATCACGAAGGAAAGAAGGCATTCGAGACAATCAGCATTCAGGGGAAAACGCAGGTTCTTTGGCCTCCTCATTGTGTTCAGAAAACCGAAGGAGCAGCTCTTTTGATTGATGATGAACTGTTTGACGCGGTTGTGAGAAAGGGGACAAACGGAAAATATGACAGCTATTCCGGATTTGAAGACGATGGAGGATTTGAGACACCACTCAACAGCATCCTTAAAAAATGGTCCATTACGAACCTGGTTATTTATGGTGTTGCAACCGATTACTGCGTTGAGGCAACTGCGCTGGATGGACTAAAACATGGTTATAACGTGATTGTGATAAAAGATTTGACACGGGGAATTGATCCGGAAAGCACGAAAAGCGCTTTAGCTGAAATGGAGCAGGGCGGGGTAGTGGTATTTGATACGATTGATTTAAACAAGTTAAAATAAATCTGTTTTGCTTTGACAAATTTATTCTAATTATGTATGTGAAGGTACAAAAAAAATCAGGGTAAAGGAGGTTGTCATGCGGATCATAAAAATTATTACCCCATTATTGGTTATAGTCGTTTTTGCAATTGGTATAATGGCTTTTGTTGATAAAGAAACCATAAAAAAGGAGGAAAACCCGATGGTAATTATGGAGACATCTGAAGGCACGATAAAAATCGAACTCTGGGCCGACAAAGCGCCTATCACAGTAACAAACTTTCTGAGTTACGTTGATGAAGGATTATTTGACAGCACTATCTTCCACCGGGTAATAGAAAACTTCATGCTCCAGGGAGGAGGATTTGACGCTGATATGAAGGAGAAGGCCACCAAGGAGCCCATCAAAAACGAAGCCTCCGCCGACCTTAAAAATAATCGCGGCACCATCGCCATGGCCAGGACCAATGTCATCGACAGCGCTACCTCTCAGTTTTTCATCAATCATAAGGATAACGATTTTCTCAATCACCGCGATGATACTGCCGGAGGTTTCGGATATGCTGTGTTTGGAAAGGTTGTTGAGGGAATGGACGTGGTTGATAAAATAAGCAAAGTCGAGACCGGCAACCGGGGATTTCACCAGGATGTTCCGCTAATACCGGTAGTTATCAAATCGGTGAAACGTTTGGAAAAGGAATAGTTGAATTTTTTATAAAGTCTTTATTTTGAATTCCAGTAGGGTTTTATTCCCCGCCCCTTGGGGCGTTAAATGCTTTTAAAGATACCCCGCTGCTTGCGGCGGGGTAGTTCGTTTGGTTTGAAAAGCGTAACCAGAGAGGGGTACATTTATGAAAAATTTAAACGAGCGGCTACGGGGGAAAATACCCGGCCCTGACACTGGCATTGAGATAAAAAAATCCATCTGTACTATCTGCGACCCTGATTCCCAATGCGGTCTTGATCTCTACATTAAGGATGGAAAGATAATAAAGGTTGAGGGGAGCAAGGAGAACCCTCATAATGAAGGGACTCTTTGCTCTAAGGGGGCGGCAACGCGCCAGTATGTTTACCATAATGACCGCATTAAAACTCCGTTAAAGAGAGTTGGACCCCGGGGCTCGGGAAAGTTTGAACCGGTCTCCTGGGATGAAGCGTTAGAAACAATCACTAACAATCTTGATAAAGTTAAAACCCAATTCGGTCCCGAGTCGGTAACATTTTTTTCCGGATATAGCTTCTGGTACCGACCAATCCTTCAGCGAATGGCTCAAATTTTTGGTTCTCCTAATTTCCTGACCAACGCCAGTGTTTGTCACATAGCCATGATCATGTCTCAGATACTTACCTTTGGTTTACCGGGAGGACCGGATATACGCAATGCCAAGTGTCTCTTGGTTTGGGGCACCAATCCTTTCCACAGCAGAACTGATATCGCCCGCCATCTACTGGACGCTAAAGAAAGGGGACTCAAGATTATAACGGTTGACCCCCGCTATTCACCCATGGCGGCTCAGGCTGATATCCATCTCCAATTAAGGCCGGGCACTGATGGAGCGCTTGCGTTATCAATGGCCCACGTTATGATAAATGAAGGTCTGTATGATCAGGATTTTATTCGTGACCACACCTATGGATTTGATGAATACCAGAAATACGTTCAGGAATTTTCTCCGAAAAAGGGAGAAAATCTTACTGGTGTACCGGCAGAAAAAATACGAGCCGCCGCACGTCTTTTTGCTATTACTAAGCCGGCCGCTATTATGCCTGGATCTTCGCCGGTTGTTCACCATACCAATGGCGTCCAAAACCACTGGGCCGCTTTTGCTTTGCTTGGTCTCACCGACAATTATGATATTTCCGGAGGCAACTTTGTAGAACCGTTGAGCTATATTTATCAACCGGGAGGATTCATCAGCCGGGAAGAAGATTTTAAACATCCTAAAAAATTTGATGAAATGGCACCCCGGATCGGTGATGATAAATTCCCGGTGTGGTCTCAACTTTTTGATGAGGCCCACGCTATACACCTGCCTTTTCAGATTCACACCGAAAAACCTTACCCAATTAAAGCGATGCTCGCCTTTGGTATCAATTACCGCATGTGGCCTGATCTCGATTTTATGGCGGAAAGTCTGGAAAAATTGGATTTTGTCGCCATCGCGGATATTTTCATGACGGAGAGTTGTAAAAGGTTTGCGGATATTATTCTTCCGGCCTGTACCTCGGTTGAGCGCAGTGAGCTTCGCTGTTATCCGGAACGGTATGTCATCTATACTCAACCGGCAATCAAGCCGCTTTACGAATCACGTCCGGATGTTGAGATTATTCTTGAGTTGGCAAAACGGTTAAAGCTCAATGATCCCTTGCTTTCTTCCGGATTTGAAGCAAGTCTGGACTGGATCCTCGAACCCAGCGGCATAACCATAGAAGAGTTAAAGAAAAATCCGGGCGGAATGCCGGTGCCGAACCCGATAAAGTTTCCGGAAAGAAAGTATCTTAAACAAGGGTTTAGGACCCCGTCAGGTAAGATGGAGTTTAAATCGTTGTTTTTGGAAAAGTATTCGGATTTATTCGGATATGATGCGCTTCCGGTGTACCGCCCACCCAAATACAGCCATGAGGCAACGCCCGATATGGCGAAAGACTATCCTTTTATCCTGAATACCGGAACTCGGTTGCCGATGTTTATTGGTTCCCAAACGTTCCGTTTGCCGTGGACGCGGAGCTTGAGCCCTGAACCATCTGCTGATCTCAATCCTGACGATTGTCTCCGTTTAGGGATTGAACGGGGGGATGATATTAAAATTTCAACCCCAAAAGGCTCTATTGTGGTAAAGGCTAATATTGCAAACATGGTACAGCCGGGGGTGGTACACGTTTCTCCGGCATACATCGAAGTTAAGGTCAACAGCTTGATTGAGGCGGATTATTTCGATCCAATTTCCGGTTTTCCCGGGTATAAGTCTTTGTTGTGCAAGGTAGAGAAAGAGAAGAATGCCGGGATTAAGAAGAGGCACGGAGGCCCTTCTGCTCGGGGATCGGATAGGGGCAGTTCAGACTGAGATCGGGGAGAAAATGGAAGGCGGTACCTGGCATTATGGAGACCAGCCCCAGCGGTCCAAACCGTTCAGCCCAATTTTTGAGCTGGCTGGTGCTTTTGCCTGCACGAGATCCTTGAAAGGGTTCATGGGAAGGGACGTACCATGGAGGAGAACTGCATAGAGGGGAAAGAGAGCTATAATGAAGCCGCAGGCAAGAATTCGATGCTTAACTGTTCTACCTGCCAAGAGGGCAGCGAATCCAGCCAAAATTGAGATCATTAGGATGAGCTCCTGAGGGCTTCGGTTGAGGAACGTCAGAAAAATTACGAGGGAACCGAACCCCGAGCCGAGGAGATTTGCCGCGTATATGCGAAAGATATGCTTTCGGTACACCGTAAGGCCAAGCCCGACACAGAAGGCTGCGAGGAAAAAAGGAATATGGATGTTAAGTTCGCCTGATTTTTTAAACGGCAAGCTAAGGCGCGGATTCACCCGTCGCCTTGAGCGACTTGTTGCCTGTTGATGTTGCCACGGCTTGTTTTTCCCCTGGCAGATACCTGAAGTATAGAGACAGGTCGATTGCCACCAGGACCATGTTGAGAGCATAAAGCACGATAATCCAATCCATGGAGTAAAAGAGCTTGTGAATGACTCCGCAGGCATAGCCGAAGCAGAGAATTGCCATAAAGAGGGGACTCTTTCCTGAAACGATCTTCGTTCTTATGGATTTTGCGATTGATATCGGCCAGCTTACGCCAAAGCAAATCAGCATTGTTGCTTCAAAAATGCTCATTGTCTCAATTCCATTCCCGGTTGAACGCATTGATAGATGATAATGATTTAATTAGTTGGAAAACCTGAACATTTGATTCCGTTAGGTTCAGGTCATCCTAATTTTCTATGTGATTAATCAGAGCTTCCAGATAGCGTGATTTCACCTGCTGACTTGCAAGGGCCTGTTTGAACGGCGGAAGTTTCAAAATAACGCCTAAAACTCCAGCTATGGCTCGATGACTCCATAAGACCTGATTGTCAAAAATCAGGTTCTGCAACTTACCTCGTTCAATAGCCATCAACACCGCCCGGTGTGTTCCATTCAGGGGGGTAATAACTCTGCTCGGTCGAGATTTCAAGTGGATACTGTCCTTTGGGCAAGTTCTAACGCAAACGCCGCATCCCAGACATATATCTTCATGCACCTTCGCCACTTTCATTTCGGGATTGACGGGGTTGTTCGATGAAACCAATGTCATTGCTTCTACCGGGCAGGCAGTCACGCACTTGCCACATCCGTTGCAGTCAGATTCGGTCACAACCGGAATAAAGTTGGTTGTATGGACAGGATTAAGAATTGCAAAACGCCGGGCGGCAATCATAGCCTCACAGCAACATCCACAGCAGTTGCAAATGAAATTAACTTTCTCTCTTACATTTTCACCGAACTGAACCAGGTTGTGCTCATAAGCTACCTGCAATAAATCAAGGCATTCTTCCTTCTCTATCGAACGGGCGCAACCGTGCTTAATAAGCGACGCGGCTACGGTGTTAAATGTCATGCATATTTCCTGCGGCGCTTTGCAGGCTTTGCCCAGGTGATACATTTTGTGACGGCAGTAACAGATCCCAACCCCCAGGTGAGTAGCATTATTTATAACTTCGGTCGCCCGTTCATAATCCAGAACATGCAGTGCATTTTCTTTGGACAAGGCAGGTTCATGGACAAAGGTACGCCCCAACTGAGTTTGACCCTGGGTGAATAGCTCCCTGATGAAATTTTCTTCAACATTTATGTATTCATAAAACAGTTCGCTTAATACCTTCTGATCAATGTCATTCCGCACACGCATCAAGGAGAACTCGAAAAACCCTGCCATCGGAGGCGGCAGAGCATAAACGGACTCCCCCTTCTGTTCGATGTCAACCAGGATAGCGCGCCCGGCCAATTCATCCAGCACTTTTTGAGTGCTGGTCAGGCCCATTTTCCAGATGCGGCTGGCTTTTTTCGCTGTAAAGGGTTTGATAGGCATGAGTGAAACCAGTTTGGCTTCTTTCTCACTAAAAAGCATTTTCAGGATTTTGAATAATAGTTCAGAAGGCGGTGCGCCCTGTGGAAAGCGATTCAATCTGTCTGCTAACTTGGAATAACCGGATTTGATTGTGTTATGAGCCATGATTATATTCTTGTCTCTCTAACTTTCTGAACTAACCGGCCGGCGATAGCCGGTCCGGTTGAGTGATTGCTTATGCGGCGGATTGTACCCCTGCCGGATATCTGCGAGAAATCACAGCGATATGGCGAAATCCCAACCCATTTCAATCGCCAACCAATGCGGAAGAAGCATTATTGACCGAGAGAAATCCAAACCCGCGTTTTCGATATGATCCCTTATTGCCCTTGAAAAGGGACTTGTCGCCGTCACAACGGACGTGAGCGCCACCGGAGCGTTTTCTGTAGATTCCGGATCGTTTGCTGCGTAGCAGGATAGGGGATGCGAACAGACAAAATGCGTTCGACACACGAACGGCCTCACAGGATAGGCGATGCAAGCGCCATTTACCAGCAGAGGGCAGCAATGGTAGTAGTTGGAAAAATCTGTCTGCTCGTCGATGTTGGTCGACGGATATCTGCCCGGCCTGGAATTGTCCCATTCATGCCATTGTTGTGTTCGCATCCGAAGGTCG